>JBEDFV010000094.1:0-8188 GCA_041175005.1 Pseudomonadota bacterium | reverse complement strand
GGCCCGTATCGTGCGTTCATCTAAGTGGTCGTAATGATTGTGCGAGACAAGTACAACGTCAATTCTAGGAAGCTGTTTTAGGGATACAGGCGTTGGATTGTAGGCCTTGGGCCCAAAATGCTCGAAAGGAGATGCTCTGCTACTGAGTGCCGGGTCGATCAAGATGTGTAGCCCATCAACCTGAAGATGCACACTCGAGTGGCCAAGCCAGGTCATCTGCCATCCCAATCGCTGCGCGTGCAAGCCGGGCAGATCGATCTCCACGCGCGGGACGCGATCGGCCTCCTGGGGAACAACATCACCAACCAGACGCTCCCTCTGCCATCGAAGAAAATCGCCAAACCCAGGCTTATCCAGTCCGCCAGGGAGGTTCTGAAAGCCACCTAACCTATGGTGTGGCTTGGAGGGACCACGATCCTCCGGAGCGGATGCGCAGCCGACGACAAATATGCACAGGAGCAAGACAAGTGCGTAGAGAGAGATAGGAAGACTGCGGGTCATGGTCACCCAGCGGTGGCCAGTAAATCTCGCACTGATTGCGATACAGGGTGGAGATCTGAAATCTGACCACTCTTGACAACCTGGCCGGACACCTCGTGGCCCACCAAGAGAGGAAGACCTCGCGCGACACGCAATAACGCAACAAGGTCAATGCCGGTGTCGTACCCCATGGCATTGAGCATATGAATAGCATCTTCACTACTAATGTTGCCGCTGGCGCCGGGCGCATAGGGACACCCTCCCAGTCCGCCCAGAGACCCATCAAAGTGGGTGATGCCCGCCTTCGTTGCAGCCAAAACATTGGCAAGGCCCATACCCCGCGGGTTATGGAAGTGCAGTGTGAGCCGAACTTCTGGAAGGCGTTCTTGAAGTAGACGACAGAGCTGATCGACCTGATCGGGATGGGCCATACCGGTGGTGTCACAGATGGTTAGGCCCCGCACACCGAGATCGACGAATCTCTGTGACCAACGCAAGACCTCTTGGTAAGGAACGGCCCCTTCCATAGGGCACCCGAAACTCGTCGATAACGAGACATTCATGGGAACCGATGCTCCAAACCGTTCGATTACCTCTTGTAAGGCCGAGAAACTGCGCTCGCGGGACATGCGCAGGTTTGCGAGGTTGTGGGTCTCCGAAACGGACATCACCAGATTGAACTCATCGGGCGGCCGTGCCTGCATAGCCCGCTCGGCCCCCTTGAGGTTGGGAATGAGCACGGTGTAGGCCACCCCAGGCACCCGAGTAATTCGGTCCATCACCTCCGCGGCATCCGCGAGCATCGGAATCGCCTTCGCAGAGGTAAACGACGTGACTTCAATCTGGGCAAAGCCACACCGGCTCAATTCGTTTATTAAGGCCACCTTTTGATCGGTCGGCACGAAGCGTGATTCCATCTGAAAGCCATCACGGGTGACGACCTCATTGAAATAAATGCGATCTCTCATCTGCTACTCCCTATGTTGCGTCGCCCGTAGCACACGCAGGCATGCCCCACCTGCATCCGAAGGCCCATTAGGCTGAGGCGAGTAGATCGGCGGGCAGATTTAGTATGAAGTCGTTCAGCGTCTTTGCATCCCGTCCAGGCCGCATGTGGTCACGCATCTGCAGCACTGCGCTCTCAGAGTCTCGGGCCTTGAGCGCCTGCACCACGGCGTCATGCTGATCGAAGGACGCCTGTAGTCGGCCAAGGGCTCCAAAGGCGTGTCTTCGGTAGACCCCAGTGCGAAAACGCATCCGCATGACTTCCTGACGCAGGAAGGGATTTCGTGATCCCTGATAAATACGCTCATGGAACTCCAGGTTCATTTTCTGCCAACCCTGTAGGTCCTCGTCGGCGGCAACGCGCCGACTCTCTTCATGGAGGGCAAAGAGTTGCTGCCGCTCGTCTTCTGGCATGCGCTCGCAGGCGAGCCGCACCGCAACAGCCTCGAGCTCCGCGAGGAGCTCCCAGAGGCTGAGCAGTTGCTGAAGATTCATTTTTGCAACGGTGCTGCCTCCCCGAGGCATATTGGTTACCCAGCCCTGGGCCTGCAGCTGGATAAGGGCCTCCCTAATAGGCGTTTTGGAGACGGCGAACTGTTCAGAGAGCGCCCCCTCATCAATAGGGTCGCCAGGTAAGAGTTCCCCCTTGGAAATCGCCTCTTCTAGGTGCGAGCGAATCTGATCGCTGACTTTCATCTCGGTTGTATCCCCGCCGTATTAGGGCTAACACTTATATTTGAGAATAGTTCTTTACATATTTAGGGTGCTTGAAGATATATTTACACATAACCCAGTTGTATTCCTAGCTTTCTTGAAGATTTTTTATGCCCAAGATTCAGGCTTCTTCCGCCCTCTCGCGCTTCAAGGTGATTGATTTATCGCGCGTACGCGCGGGCCCGAACTGCGTGCGCATTCTCACGGACTTCGGCGCAGATGTCGTGCGGGTAGAGCCCCCAGAGGGCGTGGACCCCAACGAGGCCATGTTTGCCGCCAATCGGTCGGGAGGGGATTTCCAAAACATCAACCGTAACAAGCGGTCGATGACGCTGAACCTCAAGAAAGACGGCGCTCTGGATATTCTCAAGCGCATGCTGGCCAGCGCTGATGTGGTGGTAGAGAACTGGCGGCCGGATGTGAAACAGCGCCTAGGGCTCGACTACGAGTCGATAAAGGCCATTAACCCGCGCATTATTCTGGCGAGCATCTCAGGCTTTGGACAAGACGGCCCCTATGCCTGGCGTCCTGGGTTTGATCAGATCATCCAGGGTATGGGCGGTCTGATGAGTGTGACCGGCGAACCGGAACATGGGCCCATCAGAGCAGGCCTCGCCGTTGCGGACCTCAGTGCGGGGCTCTACTGCGCCATTGGCATTCTTGTGGCGCTGATTGAACGTGAGACCTCTGGGCAAGGCCAATGGGTGCAGAGTTCGCTACTGCACTCGCAGATCGCCATGATGGATTTTCAGATGGCGCGTTATCTCAACGACAACGATATCCCGGTGCAGGTGGGAAACAACCACCCCACCAGTTCTCCGATGGGCCTCTTTGAGGCAAGCGATGGCTGCTTTAATCTCGGCGCCTCCGGTGAAGGCAACTGGAAGCGATTCTGCGAAGTGGTCGAAAAACCCGAGTGGCTCAACGACCCGGAGTTTTGCACCGAACCGCTGCGCGTGAAGAACCGGGCCCGCCTCAATGCGCTTCTGGCTATGGAGTTTTCAAAAAAGACGGTACATCAGTGGGTATCGCTTTTGAATAAGGCCGGCGTGCCTGCAGGGCCCGTCTATAGCGTCCCCCAGGTCTTTGAAGACGAACAGGTGAAACATCTCAAGGTTGTGGAGACCCTACCCACGCAGTTTGGCAAGGCCATGCATTTCATCACCCAGCCCGTCATTCTGAGCCGCACGCCCTCAAGAGTTGTGGCCCCAGCCCCGGGCTGGGGAGAGCATACCGATGAGGTCCTCGCAGGCTTAGGCTACTCGGAGGCTGACATTCGTGATTTTCATGCGCGAGACGTGGTATGACGACAGGGCGCGTTGATCTCTCTCTAGAAGACCAGATTGCCCATGTCACGATTGATGACGTAGCCCGCCACAACGCCATGTCCTTGGCAATGTGGGAATCGCTCTTTAATGCTTTCGAATCCATTAACAAAGCTACCGATATACGCGTCTGCATCCTGCGCGGTGCGGGAGAAAAATCGTTTGTTTCGGGGGCAAATATTGGCGAGTTTGAGACGCAACGCAGCTCCGAGGCCGCTGTAACACGCTACAACGACGCTGTTCGTAAGGCCCAGCAGGCAATCGTGCAGTGTCGGGTTCCCGTAATCGCGGCAATTAGTGGCTTCTGCTACGGAGGCGGGCTTGGTCTCGCCCTGAGCTGCGATCTGCGCTACGCCTCGCCCGAATCCCGTTTCCGTATGCCAGCGGCTCGAATGGGCCTAGGCTATGACAGCGACAGCATGCGGGTCATTCTCCAAAACCTTGGTCCCCAGGCCACTGCCGAGTTGTTTTACTCGGCACGGGTCTACAGCGCCTCAGAAGCCCAGTCGTTGGGTATCGTTCGCACCGTCGTAGACAACGTCTTTGACTTCTGCGGCACCTTGGCCCAAGAGATTGCCAGCAACGCGCCCCTCACGATTCAAGCAGCAAAAAAGACTCTGCTCTCCCTTTGCGAAGGCGCCGATATGGCGGCAGCGAAAACCGCCATCGACGCCTGCTTCAGAAGTCAAGATTATGCGGAAGGCCGGCTGGCTTTCGCAGAAAAGCGGTCCCCTCATTTCACCGGCCATTAACCAGGAGCACTTCCATGAAAGTTTTGACATCACTGCTTGGCCTTGCCCTGTCGGTCTCGACAGGCATGGCCTTGGCGTTAGGCCCCGCGCCTGCGCCGCTGAAAGAAAAAGCAACGCTCACCGTAGGGTATGTGAAGGTGGGCCACCTCTCCCCCATGTTGATGGTGGAAGAGGAGCTCAAAAAAATGAACATTGAGGTCAAGCGTGCCGAGTTTGTGCGTTATGCCGACGCCCGCACCGCCCTGCTCTCTAATTCGGTGGATGTCTCAGCCGTAGGCGCGGGCGATCTCGCGATCGTGGCGGCCCAAGGCAGTAAGAATCTGATCGGCCTGACCGGCGTTGGCAGCTCGCCAAAGTACCTCGTCGTTCGCAAGGGCGTGAAGATTGACGACTGGTCCGACATCAAGGGCAAGAAGATCGCCATTGCACCGGGATCGGCCGTCTGGTTTCAGTGGGCGATGACCCTGATTGAAAAGAACGTCCCCTACGACTCTTTCACCCCCGTAAATGTCCAGGGCGGCGGTACCGCCTTTGTGCAGGCCATGAAGCGTGGCGATATTGATGCCATGGTTCTCTGGGAGCCGTTTGAGTCACAGTCGGTTGCCGAGGGCGATGCCTACTTTGCGCAGAAACTTGAGTACAGCCAATCCCGTGCGGTCGGTGCGGAGCTTGGGATGTTGGCAGCCTCTGGAGAGGCCATGACCCAGAAGAAGGAACTCATCCGTCGTTTTCTCTGGGCCTATTTAAAGGCTGAAGACACCCTGAAGAAGAGTAACGACGCCTTTGCCGATGCGTACTCCAAGTACACCGGGCTCCCGCTCAATGTGACGAAGGAATCGGCCAAGATCATTAAGCTTGGTGGGGTCTTAAATCGTGACCAGGTCTCCCGTCTTGCCGAAGCCGCATTTAAGCAGGGCATCGTGCAGAAGGAAGTGACGAAAGAAGCGGCAGCCCTATTCGACGATTCTCTCGTTGTCGAACTCAAAAAATAATTTCCGCTTATTCCTATGGCAACCACCCCTCTCAATAGCCTGCGTCGGATTGTTCTTGGCGTCATCGTGCCGATCCTGGTATTGGTCGTCTGGCAGATCATCGGAAGCCGGCCGAATATGGCAGGCATACTGCCGCCTCCGACCCAGGTGCTTGAGGGCTGGCATGGGTGGATTTTTGGGTCACCAGGCCTGGGGCTAAACCCCTACCTCGGCACGTGGCTCTCTAATGTGCAGTACTCCTCGATGCGGGTGGCGCAGGGATTTCTCCTCGCCGCCCTCATTGGGGTTCCTCTCGGACTACTCATTGGCTGGAGCCGACTCATTCAACAACTCTTCGACCCCGTCATCCAGAGTCTTCGTCCGATTCCCATTACCGCCTGGCTGCCCTTCTCGATTGCCATCTTTGGTATTCGCGACATGGGTGCCATCTTCTTAATCTTTCTCGGGGGCTTCTACGCGATCGTGGTGAACACCACGCAGGGTGCCCGAGATGTAGAACGCAATCTGGTGCGTGCCGCCCTCATGATGGGCGCGAGCAAAAGACAGTTGCTCTACCGTGTGGTGCTCCCGGCAGCAATGCCCTCTATTTTTACTGGCCTGCGAATCGGCCTGGGTATCTCTTGGACAGCGGTCATCGTCTCTGAAATGGTGGCGGTGAAGTCCGGTCTGGGCTATGTGCTCTGGGATGCCTATTACGTGGGCCGAATGGATATCGTCCTTGCCGACATGGCCTCCATTGGCATCATGGGATTCTTAACCGATCGCCTCATCGTCTTCATTGAACACAAGGTTTTGGTCTGGCGCATCCTTCAGAGCCATTAAAAGACATGTCCCATATCTCTATCGACAAACTCTTCAAGACCTACCCCGGTAACCCACCGGTCAAGGCTCTGGAAGACATTAACCTCAAAGTCTCCCCCGGTGAACTCATTGCCTTGCTTGGGCCCTCGGGCTGTGGGAAATCCACGTTGCTCAACCTCATAGCGGGCTTTGAAAAGCCGACCCAGGGGACCTTACTCGTGAATGGAAAAGAGGTCCTCGCCCCCGGCCCAGACCGTGGTGTGGTCTTCCAGGAGGCGGCACTTTTTCCTTGGCTCAGCGTCTGGGAGAACGTGATTTTCGGCCCTAAGGTACAGGGCATGGCACGTAGTGAGTACGAAGACCGCGCCCACGAGATGCTCAAGATCGTGGGGCTCAGTGATTTTAAGAACCACCTCCCCGTGCAGCTCTCTGGCGGCATGCGCCAACGCGTGGGCATTGCGCGCATTCTGACCTTGGGCTCGCGCGTTCTGCTCATGGACGAGCCCTTTGGCGCACTCGATGCGCAGACGCGGCTTACGATGCAAGAGTTGCTACTGTCGGTCTGGCAACAACTCAAACCCACCATTATTTTCGTGACCCACGACATCGATGAAGCCATCTTCTTGGCAAGCCGCATCTATGTCATGTCCGCGCGTCCGGGGCGTATCCAGACCTCAATCACGGTACCGCTGGAGCGTCCACGCACGGTCGCAGATACGGCGAGTGAGACCTTCTCTGCCCTCAAACTCCAGATCCTGAACCTCATTCGGCACTAAAGACCATGGCAAATCCGCGTATCTCCTACTGCTTTTCTGATGATGCCCCCCCCTTAAAGGCAATGCCTGAGGGCGCGATCATGGTCCATCTGGTCGTGAATGTTGAGCACTGGCAGTTTGAATCCAGCATGCCGCGCACCATCATTACCCCGCCGCACGGCAAGGAGACCGTGCCTGATGTCCCCAACTTTAGCTGGGCAGACTATGGGATGCGCGCAGGGCTCCCGCGTATTCTCAGGGCCATTGAAGAGAGAGGCCTTCCTGCCTCTACAAGCATCAACGCCGGGGTCATTACCGCCTACCCGCAGGCCGCAGAGGCCATGCGCGCGATGGGCATGGAGTTCGTTGGCCATGGCGTTCACCAGAAAAGCCTCAACCACAACCAGGGCGAGTCAGAAGAAGCGTTGATTGCCAAGAGCCTTGAGATGATCACGCACTTTACAGGTCAGCGTCCGCGAGGATGGCTCAGCCCTGGCCTACGGGAGACCTACGACACCCCCGACCTCTTAAAGAAGCAAGGCCTTGAGTATGTCTTTGACTGGGTTGTCGACGACGTACCCCACTGGATGCAGACAAAGGCCGGGCCGCTCATCGCACTGCCGTATAACCTAGAAATTAACGACTCCATCGTCTACGCGATTGAGCGGCACTCCAGTGACGAGATGTATGAACGGCTCGTACGAACCCTCGCGCTCTTCAAAGAGGAGGCAAAGCGTCGCCCCCGCGTTCTTGGTATTGGGCTGCACCCCCACCTTATCGGGGTACCCCATAGGTTTGGAAGCTTCCAGAAAATGCTGGATCTGTTGATGCAGTCCTCCAATGTCTGTTTTGTCACAGGCGGGCAGATTGCCGACTGGTTCACGGCCCAGGTTCCCCCACCTGCGGTCTCCGCATAGTGAGGTACCCATGAATCTTCGTATCGCCGATAAACAGGTGGTCGTTACGGGCGGCTCCAAGGGAATTGGTCTGGCTATTGCCCTGCAGTTCGCCCGCGAGGGTGCCAGACCAGTGCTGGTGTCGCGTCACAGAGAGAACCTCACACATGCGCTTGCGAGCTTTGCGGCCGAGGCTCTACCCGCGCCTGAGATCGCAGAGATTGATCTGTCCACAACGGGCTCTGACCGGGCACTCTTTGACCTGTTTCCTCAGGTGGACATTCTGATTAATAACGCCGGCGCTATCCCCGGCGGCAGTATTCATGACATCTCCGAAGAGGCCTGGCGGTCTGCCTGGGAACTGAAGTTGTTTGGCTACATCAACCTTACCCGACGCTATCTCGCCGCCATGGAAACGCGCGGTCATGGCGTTATCTGCAACATTATCGGAATGGCGGGCGTTGCGCC
>JBEDFV010000093.1:0-3347 GCA_041175005.1 Pseudomonadota bacterium | reverse complement strand
GCACATATTTTAGCGATTACCGATACGGCCCTACGCGCCCAGCGTCTGGCACAGGAGACCGCATTTTTAGCCCCGCATCTGAGGGTTCGGGTATTGCCCGACTGGGAGACGCTCTCCTATGAGGCGTTCTCTCCGCACCAAGACCTAATATCGGACCGGCTACTTGCCCTGTACGAGGCGATGACCGCCCAGGTCGATGTGCTTATTGTGGCTGCCGCCTCGGCCCTGGTGCGACTGCCCCCGCCGGCGTTTCTGGCGGCCAACACCTTCTTCTTTAAGACCGGGCAGACCCTCTCGGTAGACGGTCTGCGCCTGCAGATGCAGACCGCGGGCTACACGCCCGTGAGCCAGGTGGTCTCGCCCGGGGAATACGCGCTGCGCGGCGGCATTATTGATCTCTTTCCTATGGGCAGCAGCCTGCCCTACCGGGTCGAGCTCTTTGACGATGAGGTTGCCAGCCTGCGGGTCTTTGACCCCGACAGCCAGCGCAGTATCCACCCTGTGCCAGAGGTTCGCATGCTGCCTGGGCGCGAATACCCACGCGGCGAGCAGTCCGCACAGCGGTTTCGGGCCCGCTGGCGTGAGGTCTTTGAGGGCGACCCCTCCAAATGCGCCCTCTATAAAGACGCGGGCAACGGGTTGTTTGGCGCCGGCATCGAGTACTACCTGCCCCTTCTTTTTGAAGAGCCTTTGGCAAGCGTTGCAGACTACCTCTCTGCCGATGCCCAGGTGCTGCTGGTCGGCGAGGTGCAAGACCAGTTCACCGCCAGCATGCAAGAGGTGCGCACCCGGTATGCCTTTCTCAAGCACGACATCGAGCGGCCGGTGCTGCCGCCAGAATCGATCTTGCTCGCGCCCGAACAGATCAATCAGACCTTGTCCGCGTTCCCACGCATTAGCCTGCACCGGGAATCAAACGACGCACCGACCCGGCCTGTACCCGATATTCGCGCAGACCGACGCGCCGATCCCCCGCTACTGCGGCTGCGAGACGTTGTAGCCGCGGCTGCCTCGCAAGGTCAGCGGTTTGCGTTGGTGGCCGAGACCGAAGGACGGCGCGAGACGCTCCTCGAGCTGCTGGCAGAGTCCGGGGTGGTGGGTAAGCCCGTGGACGATTGGCAGAGCCTCTTCGGCCCGCAGGCCGCGCAGCCTTTAGCCCCGGAAGGCCAATCGCCGATCTGTAGCTTGGTAGTAGCCCCCCTACAGCAGGGCTTTGGTGCCCCGTGGCTTGGCCTCACGATCGCTACCGAGGCCGAGCTCTTTGCCGATCTGCAGCGCCGGCAACGGCATGGCCAGCGCGACCGTCAGACCAATGTCGACGCCATTCTCAAAGACCTCTCCGAGCTCAAGGTGGGCGACCCCGTGGTGCATCTTCAGCATGGGGTGGGCCGCTACCAGGGACTTGTGAACCTCGATCTCGGTGATGGCCCGAGCGAGTTTTTGCATCTGCTCTATGCCGAAGAGGCCGCCCTCTATGTGCCGGTATCTCAGCTGCATGTCATCAGCCGCTACACCGGGGCCGACCCGGATGCCGCGCCCCTGCACCGCATGGGCAGCGGCCAGTGGGAGAAGGCCCGATCGAAGGCCGCGAAGATGGCCCGCGATACCGCGGCCGAATTGCTCAACCTCTATGCCCGTCGCGCCGCCCGCAAGGGCCACGCCTTTGCCTTTCAGCCCTCAGACTACGAGCGGTTTGCAGATGGCTTTGGCTTTGAAGAGACCCCCGATCAGCGGGCCGCAATTCACGCCGTCATTCAAGACATGATCTCTGAGAAGCCCATGGATCGCCTAGTCTGCGGCGATGTGGGCTTTGGTAAGACCGAGGTGGCGCTTCGGGCCGCCTTCATGGCGGTCATGGATGGCCGCCAGGTGGCGGTGCTCTGCCCCACCACGCTGCTGGCCGAGCAGCACTACCAGACCTTCAAAGACCGCTTTGCTCAGTGGCCGGTAAAGATTGCGGAACTCTCGCGGTTTCGGACCAGCAAAGAGATCGACGATGCCGTCGAAGGCCTGGCCCAGGGCAAGATCGATATCGCCATTGGTACCCACAAGCTGCTCTCGACCAAGACCCGGTTTGACCGCCTGGGCCTTGTCATCATCGATGAGGAGCATCGGTTTGGGGTGCGCCAGAAAGAGGCCTTAAAAAACCTTCGGGCGGAAGTCGATGTGCTCACGCTCACCGCCACCCCGATCCCGCGCACACTGGCGATGAGCCTGGAAGGTATCCGCGAATTTAGCGTGATTGCCACGGCGCCCCAGAAGCGCCTGGCAATTAAGACACTGGTCCGCCGAGAAAACAACGACACCGTGCGCGAGGCCCTCTTGCGGGAATTTCGTCGTGGCGGCCAGGCCTATGTGCTGCACAACCAGGTGGAAACAATCGGCCACCGATTAGAGGCCCTGCGGGAACTTGTGCCAGAGGCACGTATTGCCCTGGCCCATGGCCAGATGCCCGAGCGCGAGCTTGAGCAGGTGATGCGCGACTTTCACCAACAGCGCATCAATGTGCTCCTCTGCACCACGATTATCGAGACGGGTATTGATGTGCCCTCTGCCAACACCATTGTCATTTACCGCGCGGACCGGTTTGGGCTCGCCCAGCTTCACCAGCTACGCGGACGTGTGGGCCGATCGCACCATCAGGCCTATGCCTATCTCCTGGTGCACGAGCAAGATGCGATGACGAGTGACGCCAAGAAGCGGCTTGAGGCCATTCAGGCCATGGAAGAACTCGGCAGTGGCTTTTATCTGGCCATGCACGATCTTGAAATTCGCGGCGCGGGCGAAGTGCTTGGCGATAACCAGTCAGGCAACATGACAGAGGTGGGCTTTCAGCTCTACACCGATATGCTGCAGGAGGCTGTCAGCGCCTTGAAAGCGGGCCGCGAGCCCGATCTCGAATCACCGCTATCGGCCACCACCGAGATTCAGCTGCACCTACCCGCACTGCTCCCGGTGGACTTCTGCCCCGATATTCGGGAGCGCTTGTCGCTCTACAAGCGTCTGGCCAATGCCTCTGAGCAAGACATGGTCACCGAGATTCAAGAAGAGCTTATCGATCGATTTGGCAAACTGCCCGATGCGGCCCGTGGACTCATTGAGACCCACCGCCTGCGCTTAAAGTGCCAAGAATGGGATATTCGTAAGATCGATGCCGCGCCCCAGGCGGTGGTGATTACCTTTGGAAAAAAGGCCCCCGTCGACCCCGTGCGCGTGATGCAGCTTATTCAGAAAGATGCCCGCTACAAGCTCATGGGCAACGACCGGGTACGCGCCAACATTGATTCCGAGACCCTTACCGAACGACTATCCGTGCTCACCAAGGTACTCGCACAGCTCTTAACCCT
>JBEDFV010000092.1:0-4251 GCA_041175005.1 Pseudomonadota bacterium | reverse complement strand
ATCGTGAACGCACGGGTGAGATTTATGTCATGCGCTATTCGCCCGCTCATCGCTGGATGTATTTTCCGCACATGGAAAAGCATCATGCCTTGCTCCTAAAGACCTACGATTCGGAAGAAGACGGGCGCTGTCGTTTCATGGGGCACTCTGCCTTTGAAGACCCTACCACGCCCGCCGATGCACCTAAGCGCGAAAGTATCGAGGTCAGGACAATGGCGTTTTTTTAGTCGTTGCCTTTGCCGAAATGATGGCCTTGGCAGTCGCGGACGCATCACGTACTTGAACAGTGGCGAAATCATTGCTAAGAGGGCCATGCCGGCATAGCCAAAGGGCATTTGAGGGGAGTCACTCGAGCGATAAAGCGCATCGCAGTTAAGTGAGGGCCTTAGACGAGCGAGGCAGGCGTTGGTCAACTACCCAGGGGTTGCTGATGCTATTACTCGTTGATGGCATTGATCCGTGAATTACGGACATCGAAAGACGCTTGCCACGATCTTATCCCCAAAGTGTCAGAGCTCATAGCCGCTTTCGGTCGTGCTACCATTGTGCTTACAGGCTATTTTGGGGCAGACTATGGAAGTCGCAATTCGTAAGATGGGCAACTCGCAAGGTGTGTTGATCCCCAAGCCCATCTTGGCCCAGGTGGGCCTGGAAGGCACGGCCGACCTGCAGGTGCGCGATGGTGTGATCGAGATCCGCGCCATCCGCCGCAACCCGCGTGAAGGATGGGCCGACGACGCGCGGCGTTTGGCCGCACAGGGAGACGACGTGCTGATCTGGCCTGAGGTCTCCAATGAGGGTGACGACAAAATGGTCTGGTGATGAAGACCGGCGACATCTGGCTGGCACAGCTCGACCCGACAATGGGCAGTGAGATCCAGAAGACCAGACCCTGCGTAGTGATCTCGCCCAACGACATGAACGCACACTTGCGCACCGTTATCGTGGCACCCATGACAACTGGGTCGCAGCCCGCGCGGTTCCGCGTTGCGCTCACCTTTCAGGGCAAGCAGGGTCTGATCGTGCTAGATCAGATCCGAACACTTGACCGTGTGCGTTTGGTCAAGAGGGTGGGTGCCCTGCGCCCGGCGACGCTGGCTTCAACGCTTAAGACTTTGCAGGCCATGTTCACATCCTGACCCGATCGCTGGCCCTTACGCGAAGTTGCCAGCAATAGCGCGGGACGCGGGCGTACCTCGAGGGTGTCGTCCTGCAGCAAATGACGCACATCGAAGGATGCGTAGGGTTCGACCGCCTGGTCTCGTGGCATCGTGACAAAGCGCCAGCTGCCAGAATCGCCAGAGTGTTATCTTCGTCACCTTGGAGGGCGAAATAGGCAGCTTACAGATCATGGCCTGTGGTCATATCCCTGTGCCTACCGCATGACGCAGTGGATGGGTAATTTGAGCAGAAATGCCCCAAGTGTCCTTCAATCAGTTTCTCTTGGTCGGAAGCACCTATCTAGATAAGTCCGCAAGTGTCATCGGGGAAATTCCGGTGAGGCCCAATGTCCAGTCCAGCAAGAACCTGACTCCGGTCGAGATGCCTAAAAGCTCGTCTCGGACGGTGGCGCTGGCAGGTAATCGTCGGGAGCACCCGGTGGGATGGGCGGATGCGTTTTGAGCGTGGATTGGAAGGCAAAGATCATCTTTCGGATGGGGCCACGTGCCCACCCCTGCTCGGCGTTGACATCGCATTCTTCCTTAGGGTCCTGCACCAGGTTGAAGAGGTAGGGTGTCTCCAGGTGCTTCACCCCGTCATTAGGCTCCACTTCCCATGAAAAGTGCATCTTCCAATCTCGCCATTTGGCCGCACGCAGCTCGGTCTTTATGTAGTAGACAAAGCCTTCTCGATTGGACTTCGGCTGTCGCCCGGTCCAGAAGTCCAGTTGGTCCACACCGTCTATGATGCGGTCTCTGGGCAATTCAGCTCCTGCTGCCCTTGCCAAAGTGGGCATCAGATCGACAACGTGTACGATGTCATTGGTGGTCCGCTGCGCCGGCACCTTGCCAGGCCAGCGCACAATGAGTGGGACCCGTAAGGCTCCCTCCATTGCGGTGTGATAAGTGCCCGTCCACATGCCGGCACTACCGCGCCAGGGTCGGCGGTACTCGGGCCCGTTGTCACTGGCAAAGATGAATAACGTTTCCTCGGTTAGGCCACAAGCGTCAATGGTGTCAAGCACCTGGCCGACTCGACTGTCCATTTCAACAAGCGAGTCGGCAAAGTCGCCCTTACGCGTGGTCCCAGCAAAGTCTCGGTGCGGCAAGGTGGGGTAATGCAGCTGAGTAAGAGGGACGTACAGAAAAAAAGGACGACACCCGGTCGACTGCTCGCGTATGAAACGGCAACTGCGCTCGATAAGCTCGGCATCTATTCGTCGTCTCATCTCCAAATCATAGGGCTCGCACAGGCGAGCATGTTCTCCACGCCGCCCCTCCATCACATGCGGAATATCCACCACCTCAGCGTCGAAGCCGATCTGCTCTGTAAACATGCTTTCATTGGTGGTGCGGGGAATGCCATACCAGTGGTCAAAACCCCGGTCTTTGGGGTATCGCCCTTCGCGATCGCCCAAATGCCACTTGCCGTACATGGCCGTTGTGTAGCCTGTATCCGATAACAGCTGGGCTATGGTGATTTCCCAGGGGTGAATACCTTGAGGGAGACCGGCTGGCACCGATTGCAAGGCACCGGTGCGAATAGGGTGCCTTCCCGTCATTAATGCGGACCGTGTGGGTACGCAATCGCTCTCGACATTAAAGTTCAGAAAGCGCATCCCTTGCGCGGCTAGCGCGTCGATGCGGGGCGTGGGCGCACCACGCAATTCACCGCCGCCATAGCAGCCAAGTTCACCCCAGCCCAGGTTGTCGGCCAAGATCAGCACAATATGGGGCTGTCGCCCAGGAGGCGATGCTGCAGAAGGTGAACACATGGTGAACGGAGCCAATCTAGAGGTTGGGTTAGTTAGACAGCGTGATGTTCAGGGTAGGAATCAGCCGCTCCCAGTTAGAGACGGTATCCTTAAGGAATTTATCGAAAGCGGCGCCGCGCAGTGTGGACGGGGTGATGCCACTCTCCAGCAGCTTTTTTTGAATCTCGGGCATCTGCACAATGCGGCCGATTTCGTCGCTGAGCCGACGTGCCACCGGTTCCGGTAACCCCGTTGGGGCTACGACCCCCGCCCACTGTGTGATGGTTATTTGAGAATAGCCCAACTCCGCAAGGGTAGGCACATCGGTCAGATTGGGATTGCGCTGTTGCGAGCTGACCGCCAGTATGCGGACTTTGCCGGCGCGGTGCTGGACCAGCATTGGTGCCAGGCCTAGGACCGCCACTGGAACTTGGTTAGCTACCAGATCGGCCGAGGCCTGGCCGCCCCCCTTGTACGGAACATGCACCATCTGCACGTCAGCCAGCTTCGACCACCACTCACCCACTACATGCTGAGAAGTGCCAATACCCGATGTGCCATATGACAACTTCCCCGCTTGCGTTCGTGCGTCCCGGACCAACTCGGCTAGCGTTTTGTAAGGTGAGGCGACGGGCACAGCCAGGCTGATAGGCTGATCGCCCACCATGGCGATGCCTGAGAGGTCACGCTGAAATTTCCAGCGCAAAGTGGGCCGTAAGGCATCCAACATAGCTGTCGAGTCCGAAGCCAAGCCCAGGGTATAACCGTCAGGTTTGGCCTGGGCTACTTGCTGCATGCCAATGGCACCAGAAGCGCCCGGCCGGTTCTCTACGATGACGGTCTGCTTGAGAGATCGCGATAGTTCGTTGCTAATGAGACGGGCAACTGTGTCGTTGGTGCCGCCGGCGGCCTGTGGAACAACGATCCGAATCACCTGCTCATCGGGCCAAGCGGCGTAGGCCGGCATGCTTAGCCACCCGAGAAGGACTACCACCGTCGTCCAGCGCCAAATTAGTGGGCTTTTCCGCGTACTCCACCACATGAGATGTCGTCCTTTCTGGGCAAGCCCACGGCATTTAATTTGATTGAGTTTAGCTCCACAGGTGACAGGCGTAAATTCGATTTTTCATGCAGTTTGATAATCTATATCTATCACGATGAAACCAGTTCCCGCGTCTCTTTCACATCTCAAACTACGCCATCTAATGCTGGTGGATTCCTTGTCTCGTACCTGAAGCCTTGCGCCGTGGACCAGATTCGGCGCCCAGACGCTTGATCACCACCGGTGGCCGGTTCGGGAACTGGGCCACGAGTTCGAGCTTCCCCCCCATGCTCTC
>JBEDFV010000091.1:0-5069 GCA_041175005.1 Pseudomonadota bacterium | reverse complement strand
AGTTCTATGGTGTTCGTGGTGGACCAACGTCAGCACGGACTCGTCTTTGCGTTGGGCGAGATTCGTCGTGTGATCTCTGAGCCGGGGCTCTACTTCAAGCTTCCGCCCCCTTTCCAGAATGTCATCTTTGTCGAGAAGCGCATTCTCACCATCGACAATCCCGATGCCGACCGCTTTATTACCCGTGAGAAACAAAACGTGGTGGTCGATACCTATGTGAAGTGGCGGGTCGCAGACCCCCGCGTCTTCTACACCAGTGTGGCTGGACGGGCGGCAAGCGCCGAAGACCGTATTTCACGGGCTCTGCGCGACGGGCTGAATAACGAGATCGCCACGCGCACCGTCAATGAGGTTATTTCTGGTGCTCGTGAGCAGGTGATGGCTGGGGTATTTCGTCGCGTCACGGAAGATGCCAAACAGATAGGCGTGCAGATCGTAGATGTGCGCCTGCGTCGGGTCGATTTTGCAGAAGAGATCAGAGATTCGGTCTTCCGTCGCATGGAGTCTGAGCGGAAGGCCATTGCCAGTGAGCGTCGCTCTACGGGTGCTGCAGAGGCGGAGAAGATTCGCGCCAACGCCGACCGTCAGCGTGAGGGTATCCTGGCCCAGGCCTATCGAAGGGCACAGGGCATTCGCGGTGACGGAGATGCCCGTGCAGCGTCTGCCTATGCCGCCTCGTTTGGTCAGAACCCGGAGTTTGCTTCCTTTTATCGCAGCCTTCAGGCCTACCGCGAGAGCTTCAACAAGGGCTCTGACCTCATCGTGGCCGACCCACAGTCGGACTTCTTCAAGTATTTCAGGGCCCCCAACCGTCGCTAGTTGGGGTATCCGTGATACGGTCTTTTTTGGATACGGCAGGATGATGCCCGCGTGGCTGTTGCCCGACCATGTCTCAGACATGCTTCCCGAGGAATCCGCTCGGGTCGAGAGGTTACGGCGCCAACTTCTAGACCTCTTTGCCTCCTATGGCTATGGCCTGATTCAGCCTCCGCTGATGGAGTATGCCGACGCCATGAACTTGCCCGGCGCCGCCGATCTGGATGCACGGAGCTTTAAGCTTGTTGACCCACTCTGTGGTCGGCTGCTCGCCATACGCCCCGACCTGACCCCGCAGGCTGCCCGTATCGATGCCCATCTGCTCAATGCGGCGGGCGTGGCCCGTCTCTGCTATGCGGCCCCGGTGCTTCATGCCCAGCCTACGGGTTTGTTGGCCAGCCGAGAACCTATTCAGGTGGGGTGCGAACTCTATGGCCATGAGGGCCTTGAGGCAGACCTTGAGATTCAGGAACTCGTACTCGCGAGTCTCAGAGCCGCGGGTGTCGACGAGGTGCATCTGGATCTCACGGATCGGGGGATTTTTCTCGCCCTCAAAGAGGCTGACCCGGGCCTTGCCGGGGTGGAGTCGCAGGTACTTGCGGCACTTCAGGCGAAGGAGTCGGGCTATTTCGACACAGTCGCGGGGATCACGCCCCAGACGCGCGCGGCGCTGACTGCCCTGGTGGGCCTCTACGGGCCTGCAAAGGGCCCCACGGGCGTTATTGCCCGTGCGCGAGCGATCTTCGCCGATAGGCCAGGTGCACAGGCCATTCACCAGGCCTTAGATCGGCTCGAGGCGGTTGCCGAATCGGCGCTTTTCGCCCAGCACCCCAAGTGCCGGCTTACGGTAGACCTTGCAGACCTCCAGGGCTGGCAGTATCACAATGGCATCATGTTCTCGGCCTACTGCAGCGGCCTGCCCGATGCGCTGGTGCGGGGAGGCCGATACGACGGCGTTGGCGCTGTCTTTGGCCGCGCCCGGGCGGCGACAGGCTTTAGCCTAGAACTGCGTGCTTTGGCCTCCGTAGCTGGCGCGCGCAGTGCAGAGGAGGATCGTGTGCGTCATTGCATTGCTGCCGACTGGTTGTTTCGGGAGGACGAGGGCTGTCGGCAGCGGGTGGCAGATCTGCGCAGGGCCGGTCAGTCAGTGGCGTTTTTCCCTTCGGCCCAATGGGCTGCCTATGAAGGCCCGCGGCTCACACGCGAGGCGGGCACCTGGAAAGTAATCTGGCCAGCCCATCTGCCGCATGCCGAGAAGGCCGGACAGTCCTAGTCCTCTTGCGCGCGTCGCCCGCTTACTACCAAGACCATTTTTCATTACAGAGGCAGCATCATGAACACGACATCAACGGCCCGTGGGTCGCATCCGCGGCGTAATCTTGTGATCGTCGGTACCCAATGGGGCGATGAGGGCAAGGGCAAGATTGTCGACTGGCTTACCGAAGAGGTACAGGGTGTTGTGCGGTTTCAGGGGGGGCACAATGCAGGCCACACCCTGGTTGTGAATGGCAAGAAGACGGTCTTGCGGCTTATCCCCTCGGGCATCCTGCATCCCCATGTCACCTGCTATGTGGGCAACGGGGTCGTGCTCTCGCCGCAGGCACTGCTCTCCGAGATTGATGAGCTGCAGGCCAGCGGCCTGTCGGTTGAGCCGCGCCTGAAGATCAGCTGGGCCTGTCCGCTTATCCTTCCGGTCCATGTGGCCCTTGATCAGGCCCGTGAGGCGGCCAAGGGCGATGGAAAGATTGGAACGACCGGCCGTGGTATCGGCCCCGCTTACGAGGATAAGGTAGCCCGCCGTGCCATTCGCCTAATTGACCTGAAGTCGCCCGATCAGTTGCGTGGGCGTCTGGAAGAACTGATGCGGCTGCATAACCATGTGCTCACTGGATTTCTGCAGGCCCCTGCCGTCTCTGCTGCGGAGACCTTCGATCTCCTTATGGGGCTTGCGCCCCGCCTACTTGCGATGGCGGCCGATGTGCCCGATCTGCTCGATCGTGAGATGCAGGCCGGACATAAGCTCTTATTTGAAGGCGCGCAGGGCTCGCTATTGGACATCGACCATGGAACCTATCCCTATGTAACGAGCAGCAACTGCGTTGCCGGGGCGGTCGGACCCGGCGCGGGGATTGGCCCAGGAAAGATTGATTATGTGCTCGGCCTCACCAAGGCCTACGCCACCCGTGTAGGCTCGGGCCCCTTCCCAACAGAGCAGACCAACGACATTGGTGCCCATCTGGCGAAGCGGGGCAACGAGTTTGGCTCTGTTACCGGACGGCCCAGACGGTGTGGCTGGTTTGATGCGGCGGCCCTGCGGCGGTCTATTCAGATCAACGGCGTCTCAGGGCTCTGCATTACAAAGCTCGACGTCTTAGATGGGCTCGATGAGATAAAACTCTGCGTGGGCTACGACAGTCCCACCGGAAGGCGAGACGTCTTACCCTTCGGTGCCGATGCCGTGGCCGAATGCACGCCGATCTATGAATCATGGAAGGGCTGGGCCGGAACCACGGCAGGGGTCAAACGCTGGGACGCCTTGCCGCCTGAGGCACAGGCCTATCTGAAGCGATTGTCTGAGGTCACGGGCGCCCCGATTGCCATGGTCTCTACCGGACCAGAGCGGGATGAAACCATTCTGCTGGAACATCCCTTCGGCGGCTAGTTATTGGTGCCCAGAAGAGGACTCGAACCTCCACAGTGTTGCCACCGCTAGGACCTGAACCTAGTGCGTCTACCAATTCCGCCATCTGGGCCTACGCGCAAGACCGCTAGCAGATCTCGCGTAGACTCGTCACTTTAGCGAGATTCTCAAAATTGTCAAAAAAGAAAAACCTGCGGACCTCTGAGAACGCGTCTGTCGGTGACGAGAGTGCCCTTGTCTTTTCCGGCCGCCTCATTGGGCACCGAGATGGCTTCGGTTTTCTTCGCCCTGATGCCGGCGGTGAAGATGTCTTTATTTCTCCCCGCGAGATGCTCAAGGCCATGCATGGGGATCGTGTAACGGCTAAGGTGGTTGGTACCGACCGCCGCGGCCGACCCGAGGCGGTGATTGTCGAAGTCCTAGAACATGCAGTTGGTCGTCTGGTGGGGCGATTGGTACAAGAACGCGGCATTACCCTTGTGGTGCCTGAAGACCAAAGAATCAAGCACGACATTATCGTGGGCGGTGGCGATACCGCAGGCGCTGAGCCAGGCCAGGTGGTTGTGGTCGAAGTGATTGACCCGCCGACCCGCTATACCCCACCGATTGGTCGTGTGGTGGAGATCCTCGGGGGTATCGACGATCCGGGTATGGAAGTCGAGATTGCGGTGCGTAAGTTCGATGTGCCCCATACCTTCTCTGACAAGGCCCAGGCGCTCGCCGATCGGCTGCCTGATAGTGTGCGCCTTGCGGATGTGAAGGGCCGTATTGATCTGCGCGATCTGCCCTTTATGACCATTGATGGCGAGGATGCCCGCGACTTCGATGACGCGGTCTATGCCGAGCCCATCGTGGTGCGTAAGAAGCCCGCTGGGTTTCGGCTCTTGGTGGCGATTGCCGATGTGAGCCACTATGTGAAGAATGGCGATGCCCTCGACCGGGACGCCTTTGAGAGGGCAACCTCAGTCTATTTTCCGCGGCGGGTCTTGCCCATGCTGCCTGAGAAACTCTCTAACGGGTTGTGCTCGCTCAATCCGGGGGTGGATCGGTTGGCCCTGGTCTGCGACATGGTGGTCTCTGCCGAAGGGACGGTGGATGCCTACCAGTTCTACGAGGGCGTCATTCTCTCCTCAGAGCGACTCACCTACGACCGGGCCTGGTCGGCGATTGCTGATCCAGACGGCCCCGAAGCCCGGCATCTTGGTCCTCGGCATGCAACCCTAATGCATCTCTATGCGGTCTACCAGACCCTGCTGGCCCAACGTGTACAGCGTGGGGCAATTGACCTTGAGACGGTAGAGACCTATATGCAGGTCGGGGCCGATGGTCGCATTGCACAGATTCTTCCACGGGTCCGTAATGATGCCCATCGGCTCATTGAAGAGTGTATGTTGGCGGCCAACACCAGCGCCGCAGACTTCCTTCACCGCAGTAGCCACCCCGGATTATTTCGCGTACACGAGGGGCCCACACCAGAGCGCCTGAAATCCTTGCGCGAATTTCTGCGTATGCAGGGGCTGCGGCTTGAAGGGCAAGACGACCCGCAGCCAGCGGACTATGCCCGCCTGGCCAAAGAGATCAAGGCCCGACCCGATGCGCGGCTCTTGCAGAC
>JBEDFV010000090.1:0-4861 GCA_041175005.1 Pseudomonadota bacterium | reverse complement strand
AACACGCCGAAGATTCGTCTCGCAGCCCTGTTGGACTATCGGCTCCCGCAGGTGGGTGGGCTTTCGGTCTGGGGCGGCTGGTTCTATGTCGGCAAGCGTCCGGCAAGCCGGGACAACCGGGTCTTTGCCGAGGCCTACGACCGGCTAGATCTGGGACTGAACTACCAGCAGCGGTATGCGGGTCAGCGGCAGACCTATCGATTCAGTATTGAAAATATTTTCAACAAACAATACTGGCGCGACACCGCAGAATTTCTTGGGGATGCCTACTTAACGCCAGGTGCTCCACGAATTTTTAAGCTCAGCGCGACCACAACGTTTTAAAAAGGTGCTAGCCTTCGGCCACTCGCATAGGGAGGCTGGTTGTGAAAACACATGTGCCCGAGCATGCTGTTCGGGTTTTAAAGCAGTTTCGCGTTATTTTTAGAGCAGTCAAAGAGCATTATCGACGGGTTGAAATGGCCACAGGCCTCTCAGGCTCCCATGTCTGGGCCCTGGTCATCATCGAGGAAAATCCCGGCATTCGGCCTGGCGCACTCACCGACCGGCTGGCCATTCATCAGTCCACCGCCAGCAATATTGTGCGGCACCTGGTCTCAGAAGGGTATGTCTTGCGCATGCGTTGTCCTGACGACGCACGGGCCTTCGAGCTTAGCGCGACGCCTAAGGCCAGAGAGCTTCTGGCTAAGGTACCCGAGCCAAAAATCGGCATTCTGGTGCAGGCCCTTGCCGAGATGCCGCAGACCTCGGTCTCAGGGCTCGAAGGCTATCTCGACCATGTAATTGCCCGCATGGGCCAGTCGGGCGATGCCGAGGCAGGCCTTAAGCCGCTGGCCGACCTCTAAATCTAGAGGACGAAAAAAAAGCCCGTAGACGCATCTACGGGCTCTGTGGAAGAGAGGGTAGCGAGAAAACGCTACCCGTCTTCGCCTGCTTAGGCCATCTTCAGGTCGGGATACCGCACCGAAGAGACCAGGTCTTGCACCTCGCGCTTGGGCGCGGGGGTGATCAGTGACACGATGATGATCACGGCAAATCCCAGGGGCACACCAAAGATACCCGCGGAGATGGCCGAGATGCCCCACCACTCGTCAGGACCAATGGGCACCGAGCGGGCCACGCCATAAAACACTTCGCGCATCCAAGGCTGGTTGAGCGACATGTAGTAGAACGTGACGGCAATACCGGCAATCATGCCCAGGGATGCGGCAATACCGGTGGTGCGCTTCCAGAAGATACCCATGACCAAGGCCGGGAAGAAGCCAGCCGCAGCAAACGAGAAGGCCGCACTCACCAGGAACAGAATGTCTGCGGGCTTCTGCTGCGCCACCAAGGCGGCGAGGATGGCAACCACCAGGAGCATGGTCTTCGAGATGGCTACGCGACGCGACACCGGTGCATTGGGGTCGATCATCTTGTAGTACACGTCGTGAGACAGCGCGTTGGCAATTGTGAGCAGCAGGCCGTCTGCAGTAGACAGCGCCGCAGCCAGACCACCGGCTGCCACCATGCCCGAGACCACATAGGGCAGGCCGGCGATCTCTGGCGTTGCCAGCACCACAACGTCTGCACCGAGGGTGATCTCTGCGAGCTGCACGATACCGTCTTTATTGATATCGGTGATCGCCAGCAGAGATGCATCGACGGAGTTCCAACGTGCCACCCATTCCGGCAACGCGGCAAACTGCGAGCCGACGATGTCGTTGTAGATCACAAACTTCACCAGCACGGCCAGAGCGGGCGCCGTGAAGTAGAGCAGGAAGATGAAGAAGAGTGACCAGGTGACCGAGTTGCGGGCCTCACGTACCGACGGCGTCGTGTAGAAGCGCATCAGGATGTGCGGCAGCGCGGCGGTGCCCACCATGAGACAGAAGATCAGCGCAAGGAAATTCTTGCGGGCCTTGTCTTTGGCAGCCTCGTCTTTACCCGGGAAGGTATCGGCGTGGTTGCGTGGTGGATTCGCCCGAGCAGCAAGTCCCTTCTCACGATTCAGACTGGCCGTGTAGGCAGCCACATCGGCGGGGAACTTACCGGCAGCGGCTTCTGCAGCAGCAATGGTTGCGTCATCGGCCTTGGCTGCCTTGAGCTCAGCCACTTTGCCATCGACCGCAGCCTTATCGGCAGCGAACGCGGCAGCAGGATCTTTGAGCTTCTCGGTTGCTGCAGCAGAACGGTCTTTGAAGATCTGGCGAACCTGCTGTTCACCCTGGTCGGCATTGATCTTCTTCTCAAGCTCGGTGACCTTCAGGAGCTGCTGGCCATAGATCAGCTGGGGAACCGGGAAGCCTGTTTGTTTCACAGACAGCCAGACCACAGGGATCATGTAGGCGATGATAAGAATGATGTACTGGGCCACTTGGGTCCAGGTCACCGCACGCATACCGCCTAAGAACGAGCAGACCAGAATACCGCCCAGGCCCAGGAAGACCCCAAGCTCAAAGCTCACACCGGTGAGGCGGGTGGTAATAAGACCCACGCCATAAATCTGTGCCACCACATAGGTGAAGGAGCAGAGAATAGCGATGGCCACCCCAATAAACCGGGGAACTGTCCCACCGTAGCGCGCACCGAGGAAGTCGGGGATGGTGTACTGGCCGAACTTACGTAGGAAGGGCGCGAGGAACAGGGCCACCAGCACATAGCCGCCTGTCCAGCCCATGATGAAGGCCAGACCACCGTACCCTTGCAGGTAGAGACCACCGGCCATGCCGATGAAGGAGGCTGCCGACATCCAGTCTGCACCGGTTGCCATGCCGTTAAATACCGCGGGTACTCGGCGGCCGGCGACATAGTAGTCGTCTGCCACGTTGGTGCGGCTCATAATGCCAATACCGGCATACAGGATTACCGTGGCGGCAAGGAAGACATAACCGATTCCCGCCCGGGAGAGTCCCATTTGCTCGGCAATTGCCAAAATAATGCAAAACCCGATAAAGCCACCGGTGTAGAACCCGTAGACCTTACGGAGTTGTGCATTAAAGGCTTTTTGCGAGCCAGTTGCGTCGAGCATACTTGCCATGGTTAATCCTCCTCAGGCTCGGCGACGCCGAACTCTTCGTCCATACGATTCATGGTGCGGGCGTAGTACCAGATGATCAGTACGTAGACGATCAGGGCACCCTGGGCACCCACCCAGAATGAAAAAGGCCAGCCAAAGAAGTTAAAGCTCAGCGCCTCAGCGTAGAACCCAACCACATAAGTGATCAGGAACCAGATCGCCAGAAGCCATGCCGTCTTCTTCAGCAACGCCCGCCAGTAGGCTAGGTGTCGTTCAGTCAGTTGCATTAAGTCCTCCAGTTAAAATTTTAAATTCCGGCTTGTCCCGCCGTTTCGTCAGTCAATTCGTTGCCACACTCCGTGCAACCAGGCCCTAGCCTATAAAAATGGGTCCTTCACGCCAGCGTCTAGCCCAGTCTCCCGTTGCAGCTGCACCGCCAGCTTTGGCTCAAAACTGCCAAGCTTGCGGGTGGTCTTTCTGTAGGCCTTTTCGTCGCCCATCTTGAGTTGCAAAACGGCCAAGTGGTAATAGCCATAGGGACTCATAGGCTGCAGATCTACCGTGCGCTGCAAAGCGGCCTTGGCCTCTTCGTTGCGATTAAGCGCCATGAGGGAGAGAGCCCGGCCATAGTGGGCACGGTCGAGGGTGTCGTGGTACCGAATGGCCTGGTCAAAGGCATGCAAGGCCTCTTCGTGCTCGTCGCGTTTCTGAACAAGGAAGCCGAGGTTGAACCAGGCAGGGGCTTGTTTGTCGTCGATCACGAGGCTCTTACGTAATAGGGCTTCAGCTTCCACATTTTTTTTGGCCAGGGCGAGATGGTTGGCTGCCGTGACCAGCATGGCGGCGTTGTTCTGCTGTTGGCTGTGGGCCCGAGCCCAATACTCCGCCGCGATTTCATGCTTTCCGAAGATCCCGGCCCAGATGCCGATTTGTTTGTAGTACCAGGCGAATAAGGCTCTCATGGGGGGCTCCGGTAGCGTCGTTTCTTTTACTGCGCCTGAGGGCCGGCGGGGAGGCCGGAGGAGACGAGCGAGGCCTTAACAATCACGAGCCCAAACCAGACCCAGAAGAGCAGAAAAAAACCAACGAAGGGGAGATGCCTATCGGCCACACGGTCTGGGGTAATGACACGCACCACGCGCATGACAGGGCTGCTAAGGAAGCGGAACATAAGATAGACCGCATTGGTGTCGTGGCGCCCGAAACTCATAAGGTAGACCAGACCCTGACCCATGAGCAGCAGGGCGATGAACTCCGTCATCCCTTTAAGAACCGACACAAACGCTATCAATACATCCCCCCTGATCAGACCCCTAGAGCACACGCTCTATTTTTGCCCTGCAGACATCGCACGTTTTATCGAAACGTATAATGGAACCGCTTATTTACCAACGGTTTTTCTTATGTTTTACAAGCCGTCGGGCGAACGATACTTCGCTACCGGCCAATTGTCTAGTTCCCTAAGGGTAGAGGAATCCCTGTGAATGACGCGCTGCAGCAGGACCTGTCTGAGCTGAGTCTTGAGACGCCAGTCGCCGACCTGATTAAGTCTGAGCCGCTCCTATGCCTGCCTGAGACCCCATTGCGGGAGGCCTTCGAGCGTATGCATAAGGCGCGGGTGGGGTCTATTGTGGTGGTAAACACCTTTCTTGAGCCCGTGGGTATTCTCACCCGGTACGACCTCATTCATCGCATCATCTTGCCTGGCACCCCGCTTACGGCGCCGATCTCCTCTGTGATGAGCCCCGAAGTTATCTGCGCACCTGCCCATTGGTCGGTCATGGAGGCCATGATCTCCATGGCAACCCACGGCATTCGCCACCTTCCTATCGTTGCGGAGGGGCGGCTTAAGGGCATCATTTC
>JBEDFV010000089.1:0-8387 GCA_041175005.1 Pseudomonadota bacterium | reverse complement strand
CTTCTGGTAGTCACCGTAGCCGACCTCTCCCTGGGTAAGGGTGGCCTTACAGGACCCGCAGGCGCCGTCCTTACAGCCATAGGGCAAGACAATTCCAGCGCGCAGAGCTGCCTCTAGGATGGTCTCTTGGGGATCCACAGGAAAGGTCTTTCCCGAGGGAAGAATCGAACAGGTATAGGTCATACCGTAAATTGTACCCAGTACCCTCATAACGGCCGGTCTATCCCATGATTGGTCGCCGCCTCGCGAAAGGCAGGCACGCTCGCCAGTCGTCCGCTCATGTGCTCCCCGGCCGTTTGAACCCGAGGGACTGCGGGGGTTATTTGCGACGGAACGGAGGTGGAGTCGCAAATCTCTCGCAGGGCCCGATCATGCGCTAAGGATTAAGCCGATCTAGCCAGATCAATCGGGGAAGGCTTATTAGAGTGAATGGCGCTGCACCCGCCACAACATAGCCAGCCCCATTAGCAAAGCGAGGGCGCTCGGGAGCGAGACCACCACCGCCGGTGGCCAGGTATTAAGAACCCCGAGATGCGCAAAAAGGCTGTTGATGAGGTGAAAGCCAACCCCCGCCACAATCGCCAAAAAAACCTTTAAACCGACAGCGCCCCCCCGGGCCTGCAGATAGGCTGCCGGCAGGGCAAGAATCATCATCACCCAGACGGCCACGGGATAAATAAGCTTCTTCCAGAATGCAATCTCGTAGCGGCCAGCGACCTGACGGCCCTCCTTTAGATAGCCCACATAGAGATAGAGTTCGCGGGCAGACATCTGTTCGGGCTTCACCATCAGGGCCCCCAAGGTAGCCGGGGAGAGGCTGGAGCGCAGGACAGTCGATTCGCTCTTCTGCGCTTGTATATCGCCTGTCTTGCGGTCTATTTTTTGTAGCGTCGTATTCTCCAACTTCCAATCGGAATACTCTCGACCTGCGACCAGACCAGACTCCAAAAAGACCCCCAACTGCGCCCGAATGACTGCCTCAAGACGCAGGTCGTCGGAGAACTGATAAATAGTGATGCCGCGTAATGAGCGATCTGCCGCCATGCCCTGCAGATTGATGATTCGGTGTCCCTGGGCACGGCCATCGGCCGCGGTGGGATAGTCGCGCAACCAATAACCCGAGGACAATACACCGGCACCAGGCCGTCCTAAGGCGCCCGCGCGGGTCTGCAAGGCAAGCGTCTCGGTAACCGGCAAGACAAGTTCTGCCAGCACCAGGGTCAGTAGAGCCAGTGGAACCCCAATCCGTACCGTCGCGGAGAGCACCAGACCGGGACCCATTCCAGAGGCACGGGCCACGGTGAATTCTGAGGCCCCGGCCATCTGTGAGAGGGCCCATACTGTCCCGATGAGCGCGGCCACAGGCATCAATTCATAGGCCATACCCGGTACACGCAGGGCAATCACCGTGACAATCTCAATGACCCCGTACCCGCCACGACCCAGTTCACGCATCTCTGCGACCAGGTCGACAAAGGCAAATAACCCCACGAATCCTAGCAATACAAATCCTACGTGCAGATAGATCTGCCGGGCCATGTAGCGACGCAGTATGCGCATCGGCTAGCCCTGTCGCAGCCTACGCAGCTGTAGCCAGACCCATTCTGCGGGACCACGAATTAAGCCTTGGCGAAACCAGATAAGACCGAGGGTGAGAAGCAGCATGGCCATCGGGACAAGCCACCACCCCATCGAAAAGGCGATACGTCCTTGCGCTATCCAGGCATGACTGAGGGTCATGGCATTACTGACCAAGACATAGGCCAGCAGCCCAAAAAGCAGGTGAAATGAGCGGCCCAGACGGGGATTGGTTACCGCCAGGGGAATAGCCAGCAGCGGCATCACCAGGCAGAGCAGAGGCAGACCGAGCCGCGTGGCGAGTTCTCCCATGGCAGGCAGGCTGCCCCGCCCCACCTCTTCCCAGAGCGCCGGCAGCTGGGCGGCTTTGAGGGATAAGCTGGTAAGCACCGTGGGTGGCGCCCGGTCGGAGACGACCTTATAGGAGTCAAACGACATGGTACGCACCTCCAGGCTATCCAGGGCGAGATCCGTTCGGGTGCCGTTGCGAAGATGAAGCCAGGCCTGATCCTCGGCGTCCTTCTCTAGTGAGCCGCTGGCCGCGAGCGCAACCGCCTCTTGCTGGCCCCGGACCACCCGCAGAAAGACAAGGCCCAGAGACTGGCCGGTCTCCTCGGAGATCTCCCCAAAAAAAACCATACGACCAGACTGTGACTCCACAAAAGTGCCGGGACTCACGCGTTGGTCATCGGATCGGGTCTCAAACTGGGTTCTTAGGAGATCGACCTGCTGATACGACCAGGGCGTTACCGCGAACGAGAATAAAGCCACCAGGGCCGCAAACGGCCAGGTAAAGCGCACGACCGGAGCAATCCACTGACGCAGACTCTGCCCGGAGGCGAGCCAGACGACCATTTCAGAGTCTTTCCAGGCGCGGGTCAGGGCCATAAGCACGGCAACATAGGCCGTCAGACCCAGCAGAATTCCTAGGCTGGTGAGGGAAGACAACGCGATTAGCGGCAGCGCCAACTCGGAATCGGCCCGGCCGGAGGCTGCCCGGCCGAGGGTACGGATTAGGGCGGAGGTAACGACAATGGTGAGCAGCACCGAGAAGATCCCGCCGGCGAGTCCGCGCAATTCCTGGAGAAAAGATCGCTGAAAGGTCACTAACTTTATAATCCCAGGTTAAAGGCGTGCAGGCGACCGATACTCCATGGGAGTGCGGAGCGATCCAGGCACAGAGGCGCAGACTTCATCAAAGAGGCATTTTGTCATGACCGTGGCAACCCAGAGCAAAGACACCAAGGAAATTCGTATTCCTGTGGAGCACAAGACAGAGATCAGTTTTACGGCAAGTAACAAGCCGGTGGATCGCGCACAGGCCGACTGCGCCTGGGTGGGGCTCTTCTCTACGGCTGCGGGCGTGGAGCTCACCATGCCCGTGCGGGTCATTGATAAGGTCTCGGGCGGAGCCATTGCGCGCCTGTTAAAGGCTGGGGACTTTGACGCGAAGGCCGGCAGCACCCTGCTGTTACGCGACCTACAGGGCATTCCCAGCAGCCGGGTCTTACTGGTTGGTTGCGGCCCGAAAGAGGGATTTACCGAGAAAGTCTATGCCGATGCGGTACGGGCCGCGACAAAGGCCATGGCGGGCCTCAAGGGGGTGAAGCGGGTGTCCTCCTACCTTACGGAACTCGCCGTGGGCGACCGGTCTGGAGAATGGAAGTTGCAGACCCATGTGCTGGCCTGTCGCGAGGTGCTCTACCGGTTTGAACGGTTTAAGACTCGCAAGGACAACGGAAAGTCGGAAGATCCGAAAGCCCCGGCCAAGCCGGTAAAGGCCCCTCGGCCTGAAGGGCCAAGCCTGCAGGCGATTGAAGTCTTGCTGCCCGGGGACATGCGCCCCACCGACGCGCCCAAGGTGATTACCGATGCCCAGGCCCTTGCCAATGGTCTAGAACTCACCAAAGACCTGGGTAACCTTCCCCCTAACCTCTGTACGCCCACCCACCTTGCCAACACCGCGAAGGCGCTGGGTCGGCAGTTTCGGCTCAAGGTGGATGTGCTCGACCGGGCGGCCATGGAAAAGCTCGGAATGAACGCCCTTCTGGCGGTCTCCCAGGGCTCTGCCCAGCCGCCGCAGTTTGTGGTGATCCACCATAACGGCGGTACCGCCAAAGATGCGCCTGTGGTCATTGTTGGAAAAGGCATCACCTTTGACACGGGCGGTATTTCGCTCAAACCCCCCGGGGATATGGACCACATGAAGTACGACATGTCCGGCGCAGGTACCGTGCTGGGGGTGATGCATGCTGTGGCCGAGATGGGCCTCAAACGTAACGTGATTGGCGTGATTCCCACCTGCGAGAACATGCCCAGCGGAACCGCAACCCGCCCGGGTGACATCGTGCAGACGATGTCTGGCCAGACCGTGGAAATTCTAAACACCGACGCCGAAGGGCGTTTGATCTTGTGCGATGCGCTCACCTATGTAGAGAAAGAATTCAAGCCAGAGGCGGTCATCGATATTGCAACCCTGACCGGCGCCTGCGTCATTGCGCTTGGCCACGTCAACAGCGGACTCTTCGCCTCAGACGACGCGCTCGCCGATGCGCTGCTCAAGGCAGGCAAAGACGCACTAGACCCCGCCTGGCGGCTCCCGCTGCAGGAGGACTACCAAGAACAGCTCAAGAGCCCCTTTGCCGATATGGCCAACGTAGGCGGACGGTCTGCCGGTAGCATCACAGCTGCCTGCTTTCTCTGGCGCTTTACAAAGGCCTACAAATGGGCGCACCTCGATATCGCCGGCACCGCCTGGAATACTGGCGCACAGAAGGGGGCCACAGGGCGTCCGGTTGGTCTGCTGGTGCAGTACCTGCGTAATGGCCTGTAGTCTGATGCCACGCGGGGTGCGGGTCCACGCACCCTTGCCCTGGTCCAGAACCTATGCGCCTTGTCTGTGACCACCGTCGACTTTCATTTCAATACATCGGACCGACTGCTGCACGCCTGCAGACTCGTTCGTAAGGCTTTCCATTCGGGCAAGGTCAGCGAAGAAAAGCCGCTGCTCGTTTTCTGCGCGGATGAGCCCCGCCTGCGACGATTCGATGACCTACTCTACGAGTTCTCTGAGGCGGACTTTATCCCGCATGTGGATGCCGACCACCCCCTGGCCGAGGAGTCGCCTGTGCTGCTCTGCCAGACACACTACACGCCCCATCCGCCACGCACGCCGTTTCTGCTGATCAATCTCGACGATGAGGTGCCTGAATTCTTCAGCCGGTTTGACCGCGTCTTCGAAATTGTCGGGCAGGAGGAAGACGACAAGAAAAAAGCACGGCTGCGCTACGCCTTTTATAAAAGCCGTGGGTATGCCATTACCCAACACGACCTCTCTGCAACGCACTCTACACAGCCCCCAACATGACCAGCCTGTCCAAATCGTTTGAACCCCAAGAAATAGAACCCTACTGGCGCGCAGCCTGGGAAGACCGGGGCATCTTTGCCGCAGGTACCGCCTCCGGTGCCGCGCCGTTCTGCATTCAACTTCCCCCCCCCAACGTGACCGGCACCTTGCATATGGGCCATGCGTTTAACCAGACGCTGATGGACACGCTGACGCGTTGGCACCGAATGCGCGGCGAGAACACCCTCTGGCTTCCCGGAACGGACCATGCGGGTATTGCGACGCAGATCGTCGTGGAGCGACAGCTCGACGCCCAGGGCGTCTCGCGACACGATCTGGGACGCGAGAAATTTCTCGAGAAGGTCTGGGAGTGGAAGGAACACTCCGGATCAACCATCACCGGGCAGATGCGGCGCATGGGCGCGAGCTGCGACTGGTCGATGGAGTACTTCACCATGAGCCCGAATCTCTCGGTGGTGGTGAAGGAAGTCTTCATGAGCCTCTTCCGGCAAGGCCTCATCTACCGGGGCAAACGCCTGGTGAACTGGGACCCACAGCTTCTGACAGCCGTATCAGATCTCGAGGTCGTTAGCGAAGAAGAAGACGGCAAGATCTGGGAGATCGCCTATCCCTTGGCCGATGGCACGGGACAGTTGGTCGTAGCAACCACCCGGCCCGAGACCATGCTTGGCGATGTCGCGGTGGCAGTGAGTCCGCAAGATAGTCGGTATCAGCATCTGATTGGTAAGCAGCTGCGGCTCCCGCTGGTGGGTCGAGAGATTCCCGTAATCGCCGACGACTATGTGGATCCCGCCTTTGGTACGGGCTGCGTCAAGATTACCCCGGCCCATGACTTTAACGACTATGCGGTGGGCCAGCGTCATGGTCTGGAGATGATCAACGTCTTCACGCTCGATGCGCGGATCAACGAGGCTGCACCTCTGCAATACCAAGGCCTAGACCGGTATGCCGCCCGAGAAAAAATCCTGAGCGATCTTGAAGCGGCTGGATGCCTGGTGAGCGCCAAGCCCCACAAGCTCATGGTGCCTCGGGGAGACCGAACGGGCGCGGTGATCGAGCCCATGCTGACCAACCAGTGGTTTGTTGCCATGAGTAAGCCTGCCCCGCAGGGTACCCATACTCCAGGGGTCTCCATTGCGGCCCGGGCGCTTGCGGCGGTTGAACAGGGTGAGATCCATTTCTTTCCAGAAAACTGGACAGCCACCTACCGTCAGTGGCTTGAGAATATTCAAGACTGGTGCATCTCTCGACAACTCTGGTGGGGGCATCAGATACCCGCCTGGTACAAGGCTGGCGACGACGGCCGGCCGATCGAAGACGGCACCGTGTTTGTCGCGGCCTCAGAGGAGGAGGCCCGAGGCCAGGCGAAGGCGGCAGGCTGGGCAGGGCCCATCGTGCGCGACCCCGATGTACTCGATACCTGGTTTTCCTCTGCGCTCGTGCCGTTCTCCACCCTCGTAGAGGACGACAACGTCTGGGACAACCAGGGCGGCGCGGATCGGGGCCTTGCCTATGGGGCGCCGCGACTCAAGCCAGAACTGGCCCAGTTTCTGCCCTCGAGCGTCTTGGTTACCGGCTTTGACATTATCTTTTTCTGGGTCGCCCGTATGGTGATGATGACCTGCCACTTCACAGGCCAGGTGCCCTTTAGGGATGTCTATGTGCATGCGCTGGTGCGCGATGCAGAAGGCCAGAAGATGAGTAAAAGCAAGGGCAACACCCTTGACCCCATTGATCTGATCGACGGGATCGCCCTTGATGCCCTGGTAGCCAAACGTACCTCGGGGCTCATGAATCCCAAGCAGGCTGCACAGATCGAGAAGAAGACCCGCAAGGAATACCCCGATGGGATAGCCGCCTTCGGTACCGATGCGCTGCGGTTTACCTTTGCGAGCCTTGCTACACCAGGACGCAACATCAACTTCGATTTGTCGCGATGCGAAGGCTACCGCAACTTCTGCAACAAGCTCTGGAATGCGAGCCGGTTTGTGCTCATGCACTGCGAGGGGAAAGACTGTGGCCTAACCATCTGTGCAGGCGACTGCGGGCCAGAAGGGGCCCTGCATTTCAGTTTCGTCGACAAGTGGATTGTCTCGGAGTTACAGAGAACAGAGGCAGAGGTTCACCATCAACTTAGCCAATACCGCTTCGATCTTGCGGCCAAGGCCCTCTACGAATTTATATGGAATGAGTTCTGTGACTGGTACCTTGAGTTGGCAAAGAATGCCCTACAGGGCCCTGCGGAGAATGCCGCTAGGGCCGCGCGTCGCACCCTGCTGAGGGTACTCGAGGCGGCCCTGCGTCTGGCCCACCCGATTATTCCCTTCATCACCGAGGCACTCTGGCAGGCCGTCGCCCCGGTGGCGCAGAAATCTGCGCGTCTGCAAGAGGGCGCTCAAGACTCGATTGCAACAGCACCGTACCCAGTGTCAGAGCCCAAGAAAATCGATGCGCTTTCAGATGCACAGATGGGAGAGCTCAAGGCATTGGTTGGGGCGGTACGTAGTCTACGGTCGGAGATGGGCCTTGGACCTGCTGACCGGGTACCGCTGCGTATTGGATTGGACGACCTTGCACTGTCGGTTAGCCAAAAAGGGATTGGCTTTGGCCAGGACGGTCATGATCGACGCACTGCCTTAGCGGCCCTCAAATCACTCGGCAGGCTCTCAGAGGTCGAGGTTGTCGATCGCCTGGATGCGGACGGCAAGAAGCACCTCGCACCGGTACAACTCGTCGGTGATCTGCGGTTAATGCTGGTGGTAGAGGTCGATCGAGATGCCGAGCGGGCCCGGCTTGATAAGGAGTTGGCACGCATCGAAGAGGAGGTGCGTAAGGCCAACGGGAAGCTTGCGAATAAACAGTTTGTGGATCGCGCGCCGCCTGCAGTCGTGCAACAAGAACGGGAAAGGGTCGCGCAATTCGCAGAACTGGCCAGCAAACTTTCTGCACAGCGTGCCGCGCTAGAGGTTTAAGCCCCGAGGTGTCGCTGTAGAGAGCCTTTCAGAAAAAAAGAAAGGCGACGCAGATCGCTCAGCCTCGCCCCCAAATGGCCGCTTTGCTTTCGCTTCCGCGGCCTCTCCTCCTCAACGAGCCTTGACCTTATCAAGCCATTGCAGGCATAGCAAGTTGTGCTGCAGTATGCGTCGGCGCTTTGTAGAGGGTTCGACAAAGCAAAATAGACCAGGGGCATGAACAAAGGGACGGCAAACCCTCTTTTTGGCTACGCTAGCCCAGAAAAACTAGCGTTATCCCTAGGAGACCTGCGTAGGCGATTTGGGATGGGTCAGGCGAGGGTGTCGATCTTTTCAGGGGGATCACGCACCTCAAAGACATCCCGCGTACTGGCATAGAAGGAGCCCTGCGCCACCGCAATTAAGACCAGCGAAATCGGCATGACGGCAGTAAAAATCATGCGTGGCTCGGCGCCCGTGACCTCGGCAAA
>JBEDFV010000088.1:0-5111 GCA_041175005.1 Pseudomonadota bacterium | reverse complement strand
ATCCGACCACGACGGTTCGCACGAAACCGCATCCAGGCCCGCTGCCCGGGAGATAAGCTCTCAAGCGGCAGGCCACTGCTATGCACGGGAGGCCTCAAACTGAACGCGCGGGTCGACGAAGACATAGAGCACATCGTTCACAAGCTTGGCCAATAGACCCAACACCGAAAAGAAAAAGAGGGTTCCCATGACCACGGGGTAGTCCCGCTTAATCACCGCCTCGTAAGATAAGAGACCCAGGCCATCCAGGGAGAAGAGGGTCTCGATCAACAACGCACCGGTGAAAAAGGCCGCCACAAAGGCCGCAGGAAATCCGGTCACAATCGGAATCATGGCGTTTCGCAGCACATGCCGCCAGAGCACGGCCCGCTCTTCTAGGCCCTTGGCCCGGGCCGTAAGAACATACTGCCTGCGTATCTCTTCGAGCATGGTGTTCTTGGTCAGCATGGTGATCACTGCAAAGCTTCCAAGAACGAGGCAGGTCAGCGGCAAGACCAGATGCCAGAAATAATCCAGCACCTTTCCAATAAGGCTGAGTTGCGCGAAATCATCACTCGTAAGGCCGCGCAGCGGGAAGAGCTGCAGAAAACTCCCCCCGCCAAAGAAGACGAGCATGATGACCCCGAGTACGAACCCCGGAATGGCATAGCCCACCAGAATGGCGAGGCTTGTCATGAGATCAAACTGCGAGCCGTGCCGCACCGCCTTGGCGATGCCTAACGGAATCGAGACCAGATAGGTGATGAGAAAACTCCAGAGACCAAGGCTGGCCGAGACGGGGAGCTTCTCCACAATAAGTTCCCAGACACTACGGCTGTGAAAAAAACTGGTGCCAAGGTCGAGCCGCACAAAGCCCCAGACCATATCGAAAAACCGTTCGTGTACCGGTTTATCAAACCCATAGAGGGCCTTGATCTCCTCGATTTTCTGGGGATCAACCCCCACACGACCACGGTAGACGCCGCCGGTCTGGCCCACATCGCCTGAGGCCGACCCACCCGGTACGGCAAGACCAGCGGCCGCGCCGCCCGCCCCGCCATGGTCACCTTTGAGCATCTGCACCATCTGCTCCACCGGACCGCCGGGGACAAACTGAATCAGGGTGAAGGTCACCAGCAGAATGCCCAAGAGCGTGGGCACCATAAAGAGAAGACGCTTTGCGATGTACCGAAAGAGTGCTGGGGACATAAGTGCCTAGTTAGCGATTCCACCACCAGGCCGCCATGGCCCAGTCTTCAGAATGATAATAAAGCGGTAGGGTGCTCGGTCCTTCCAGGCCCCGACGATAGGCCACCCGATGCACACGGTTGTGCCAGTGGGCAATCGCGTAGTGGCCATGGCGCAAGAATCGATCCAGTACGCGGGCTGCCGTAATCAGTTCGGCCCGACTCGACACACCCAACAGATGGGAGATTGCCGCATCCACCAAGGGGCTCTGCAGGCCAATATAGTTGTCTGCACCGGGCTCACGGGCCGACTGCGCGGTAAACCGAAACAACAATTCATTGCCCGGGTTTTGGCTCGACAGGTACCAGTGCACCATCATGTCGTAGTCATAGTCGTCGAGCCGCTTCTTATACAGAGAATTGTCGGTGACGCGGGTCTCTGCCACGATGCCAAGCTTTGCAAGGTTGCGCGCAAAGGGGGCAATCACCCGCTCCCAGTTGCGCTGATTGATGAGGATCTCGAACCGAAACGCCTCTCCCTTCTGGTTGCGCAGCACACCGTCTTGAATCGTCCAGCCCGCCTCAGCGAGTAACTGGCGGGCGCGACGAAGATTCTCACGCAGCCCATTGGTACCCTCTACCTTGGCCGGCTCGGGTGCCACGCCCAGCACGGCCTCAGGCAACTCTTGCCCCACCCGCTGGGCCAGCCGCAGCATGAGGGCCTTTTCCTCCTCGCTGGGCAGCCCCCGTGCCGCCATGTCGGTATTGGTGAAATACGAGTCGGACCGCTCGTACTGGCCGTAGAAGAGTTGGCGGTTCATCCATTCAAAGTCCATGGCCAGGCCGATTGCCTCACGTACCCGGACATCCTGAAATATGGGCCGACGGAGATTGAAGTAATAGGCCTGTAGACCAGCGGCATTGGCGTTGGGAAGCTCTTTGGTCTGAAGCTCCCCGCGATCAAAGGGGCGCCCCTTGTACGAACGGGCCCAGTTCTTCGCCACATTCTCGTGAATGAAATCGAACTCTCCAGCCTTCAAGGCCTCCAGCCGGGCAAAGACATCTTTGTAGTACCGAAAACTAATGCGATCGAAATTAAACTGGCCCGTTCGGGTGGGATGGTTATTGGCCCAATAGTTCTCTCTGCGCTCGTAGGTAATCGACCGGCCAAGATCAACCCGGGCCACGGCATAGGGGCCTGAGCCAATTGGGGTCTGGAGAATCCACTGATCAAAGGCCAGGCCACCGCCCCAGTCGCGGGAAAAAACCGGCAGGCTCGCCACGGTCATATGGAGTTCTCGGTTACGACGCACAAAGTCAAAGCGGATCGTCCGCTCGTCGAGCACCACCGCCTCGCGGACATCGGCCCAATAATTTCGCCAGATGGGGCTGGCCTGAGGGCTGCGCAGGGTGTCAAAACTAAACTTCACATCCTCCGCGAGCACCGGCGCCCCGTTTGAGAAACGCGCCTTGGGGTTAAGACGAAAATACATCGACAATCCATTGGGCGCGAGCCGCATCTGCTCGGCCAGCAGCCCGTACATCGACATGGGCTCATCCAGGCTGCCAATGGCCAAGGGCTCAAACACCAGGTCTAAGATGCCTCGCGCCGGCAGCCCTTTGAGGGTAAACGGGTTGAGCTTGTCAAAGCCGCCCATCGCGGCAAGCCGCAGCTCTCCGCCTCTGGGTGCGTCGCGCCGGACATAGCCAAAGTGGGTAAATCCGGGGCCGTACTTCGGCTGGGCCCCGAGCGCCATGGCCGAGACATAGCCCTGCCCCTCGGAGGCGGTCTGGGCCTGAACCCCTGCCCAGGCCGAGGCCAAGGCCACGAGGCAGGCAGATACCAGCCAGGACGAGAGGCGAAGAGGAGACACGGGAATTTTCATGCACCGGTAGTGTACCCAACGACACGCCGTTTCTCGGCCGACCGCGCGCCGCGCCCCTGTCTCACCCCAAGGCGAATCGGCCCCCGCTAGATAGAATGACGAAATTCTGGCTCTCTTCGGAAGGAAACCACCCCCATGGGCTTTCTCGCGCACAAAAAAATCCTCATTACTGGACTGCTCTCGAATCGCTCGATTGCCTATGGTGTGGCCCAGGCCTGTCATGCCCAGGGCGCCACACTGGCATTTACCTACCAAAATGAACGGTTCGAAGGCCGTGTGCGGGAAATGGCCGCCGAATTTGGCAGCACCCTCTGTCTGCCCTGTGATGTGGCAGACGACAACCAGATCGATGCCACATTCAAGGCCTTGGGGCAGAACTGGGATGGCCTTGACGGTCTGGTCCATGCTATTGCTTTTGCCCCGCGCGAAGCCATTGCAGGAGACTTTCTCGAGGGCCTCACCCGCGAGGGCTTTCGCACAGCCCATGAGATCTCCAGCTACAGCTTTCCGGCGCTGGCCAAAGCCGCCTTGCCACTCATGCATGGGCGGGCGGCCGCACTGGTCTCGCTCACCTACCTGGGGGCCATGCGCGTGGTACCGGCCTACAACACCATGGGACTGGCGAAGGCAAGCCTTGAGGCCGCGGTGCGTTACATGGCCTCTAGCCTCGGGCCACAGGGCATTCGGGTAAACGGCGTATCGGCTGGGCCCATCAAGACCTTGGCCGCAAGCGGCATTAAGGGCTTTGGTCAGATTCTCTCGGTGGTCGAAAAAAATGCACCCTTGCGGCGTAATGTGACCATTCAAGATGTGGGCAACGCCTGCGCCTTTCTTCTCTCCGACCTAGCCGCCGGGATCACAGGGGAGATCACCTATGTCGATGCCGGCTTTAACACCGTGGCCTCTGGCCTCGATGCCGACTAGCCCCCATGCAGGCCTACCTCGACCTGATGCGCCATGTGCTCACCCATGGCGAAGAAAAGGCAGACCGCACGGGCACCGGAACCCGTTCGGTCTTTGGCTGGCAGATGCGCTTTGCGCTCTCCGAGGGGTTTCCTCTCGTCACCACCAAGAAGCTGCATACCAAGAGCATCGTGCACGAGCTGCTCTGGTTTCTACGTGGCGAAACCAACGTACGATCGCTGCAAGCGGCTGGCGTGAGCATCTGGGATGAATGGGCAGATGCTTCTGGAGAACTCGGGCCGGTCTATGGAAGACAATGGCGGGCCTGGCCTGACCCACGACCCGAGGATCCCCACCGCACGATTGATCAGATTTCCTGGGTGTTGGCAGAGATTCAGCGCAACCCGGATTCTCGTCGCCTCATCGTGAGCGCATGGAATGTGGGCCAAATTCCCGATATGGCGCTTGCCCCCTGTCATGCATTTTTTCAGTTTTATGTCGCCAACGGAAAACTCTCCTGCCAGCTCTATCAGCGCAGCGCCGATATCTTTCTGGGCGTGCCCTTCAACATTGCGAGCTATGCCCTACTCACCCACCTGGTTGCTGCCCAGACCAATCTGGCAGTAGGAGAATTCATCTGGACGGGGGGTGACTGTCACCTCTACAACAACCATTTCGATCAGGCCCGCGAGCAGCTCTCACGTGCGCCGCTTCCCCTACCCCAGCTGCGTCTGGCCCGCCGCCCCGCCTCGATTTTTGACTATACCTATGAGGATATTGTGATCGAGGGCTATCAGAGCCATCCCGCCATCAAGGCGCCGGTGGCCGTCTAGACACAGAGACACAGGCCCATGACCCATCCGGGCCCCACAGCCCAGTCGGTGATCGTCACGCTGATCGCAGCGGTGGCGGACAACGGCTGTATTGGCAGGGACAACGACCTACCCTGGCACATTCCTGAGGATCTCCAGCGATTCAAGGCGCTCACCAGTGGCCAGACCGTGGTGCTGGGCCGCAAGACCTATGACTCGATTGTTGCGCGACTCGGTAAGCCCCTGCCCAATCGCCAGCACTGGATACTTACGCGACAAGAGGACTGGCAGCCCGCCCCCGAGCACCGCAGCCAGGCAGAGCGCTGTGCAAGTATTCCGCAGGC
>JBEDFV010000087.1:0-7284 GCA_041175005.1 Pseudomonadota bacterium | reverse complement strand
GGCGCCGCATCGGTCTGAACAATGACCGACTGGCCCCAGGCCTGCCGATTGATTTCGACGTAACGGCTTCCGTAGCCCGTAAAAGTGAAGGCAGCGAAAAGTGGGTCGGCCTGTAGTTTTGATCCCATCGGCCTTGAATCTAGCAGGTTTTCTTCGGTTTTTTGTTGCGAAGCCGGTGGGTTAAAGTAAGCGTTTTTCCCAATTTAGGTTCCTATGAAGCCGTTTCCGCGCATCCAACGACTGCCTCCGTACGTGTTCAACATTACCGCCGAACTCAAAATGGCGGCGCGCCGACGGGGTGAAGACATTATCGATATGAGTATGGGCAATCCCGATGGCCCGACGCCGGACCATATTGTGGAGAAGCTTGTCGAGGTGGCCCAGAAGGAGCACACCCACGGATATTCGGTCTCGAAGGGTATTCCCCGTCTGCGTAAGGCGATCGCCACCTGGTATCAGAATCGTTATGGGGTAACGCTGAACCCAGATACGGAGGCAATTGCCACGATTGGTTCGAAAGAGGGTCTCGCCCATCTCATGCTGGCGACGCTCGATCGTGGCGACACAGTGCTCGTTCCGAATCCCTCCTACCCGATTCATATTTACGGGGCCATTATTGCGGGTGCCGATGTGCGTTCGGTCCGCATGACCTCCGATGTCGATTTCTTCGAGGAGTTACAGCGGGCCATTCGCGAGTCCATTCCGAAGCCCAAGATGATGATTCTTGGTTTCCCGAGCAATCCCACGGCCCAATGTGTAGACCTGCATTTCTTTGAGCGGGTGGTGGCCCTGGCAAAGGAGCACGACATTCTGGTGGTGCACGACCTTGCCTATGCCGACATTACCTTCGACGGCTATCGGGCCCCATCAATCATGGAGGTGCCCGGGGCCCGCGATGTGGCGGTCGAATTCTTTACGCTTTCGAAGTCCTACAACATGGCCGGCTGGCGTGTGGGGTTCATGGTGGGCAATGCCGAACTCGTAAGCGCTTTGGCGCGTATCAAGAGTTACCACGACTACGGCACATTCACGCCCATTCAGGTCGCCTCTGTCATTGCGCTCGAAGGCCCCCAAGACTGTGTCGAGGAGGTACGGCAGCAGTACCAGCGCCGCCGCGATGTATTGGCCAAGGGCCTGATTGAGGCCGGCTGGCCCATCGAAGTCCCGAAGGCCTCCATGTACATCTGGGCAAAGATTCCCGAGGCCTACGCCGCATTGGGCTCGCTGGAGTTTGCCAAGAAATTATTGCTTGAGGCCAAGGTGGCCGTGTCGCCCGGTATCGGATTTGGCGAGTATGGGGACACCCATGTGCGGTTTGCCCTCATCGAAAACGAGCACCGTACCCGGCAGGCGGTGCGGGGCATTAAAGAGATGTTCCGCAAAGACGGGCTGATTCGGGTGCCGGCCGAGCCATCGGCCTCAGTGGCCGTATCGGGCGCTGGCGCGGGTGTTCCGATGGCAGCATCCCGGAGCGGGTCATGACGGCTGCACCTCTACGCGTGGGGCTGGCAGGCCTCGGTACGGTGGGGGGCGGCACCTACACGGTCCTCACCCGGAATGCCCAAGAGATTCGTCGTCGGGCGGGGCGCGCCATTGAGATTGTGGCGGTGGCAGATCTTGATCAAGACAAAGCTAAGGCCCTGACACAGGGGCGATGCCCGATATTTGCAGATGCCCGCGAGATGCTGGCGAAGACCGATCTTGATGTGGTGGTGGAACTCATTGGCGGCTATGGGTTTGCCAAAGAGTTTGTGTTGGCTGCGATTGCCCAGGGCCGCCATGTCGTCACGGCCAACAAGGCGCTGCTTGCGGTGCATGGGCGGGAGATTTTTCCTGCAGCCCAGGCCAAGGGCGTATCGATTGGGTTTGAGGCTGCGGTTGCGGGTGGTATTCCCATTATTAAGTCATTGCGTGAGGGGCTGACCGCCAATCGTATTGAATGGGTGGCCGGCATTATCAATGGGACCACGAACTTTATTCTGAGTGAGATGCGGGATAAGGGACTGTCGTTTGACACGGTCTTAAAGGAGGCCCAGCGGCTTGGCTACGCAGAGGCCGACCCCACCTTCGACATCGAGGGCGTGGATGCCGCGCATAAGATCACCCTGATGTCGGCCATTGCCTTCGGCATGCCCGTGAAGTTTGACCAGGCCCATATCGAGGGCATCACTAAGCTGCAGAGCATCGACATTCGGTATGCCGAACAGCTGGGCTACCGCATCAAGCTCTTGGGCATTACCAAGCGACAGGCCCATGGGGTGGAGTTGCGGGTGCACCCCACGCTCATTCCTGCGAAGCGGCTGATTGCCAATGTAGAAGGCGCCATGAACGCTGTCTTGGTGAAGGGTGATGCCGTGGGGCATACCTTGTATTACGGCAAGGGCGCGGGCGCAGAGCCCACTGCGAGTGCCGTTATTGCCGATCTGGTTGACCTGGCCCGCGCGCTCCATGCACCGATCGAAGACCGTGTGCCGGCGCTGGCCTTCCAGCCGGACCAGATGCAAGACATGCCGGTGCTGCCGGTGGCAGAGACCCACACGGGGTTTTATCTGCGGCTGCGGGTGAAAGACCAGTCGGGTGTGCTGGCCGATATTACCCGGGCCCTGGCCGATGGGGGCATTTCGATTGATGCCTTTATTCAGCGGGAGCCCGCGGAGGGCGAAGATGAGACCGATGTCATTCTGCTTACCCATACCTGCCTAGAGCGCGAAATGCGGCTGGCGATTGCAAAGATCGTGCAGCTTTCTACGGTGGTGGGTGAACCTGTCACGCTGCGGGTCGAGACCTTCGCATGAGTCTGCAGTATGTCTCTACGCGCAGCGCCACACGCCTGGGCAGCTTTCAAGAGGTTTTACTCGAGGGCCTGGCGCCTGATGGTGGCCTAGCGGTACCAGAGGCGATTCCGCGGTGGACGTCTGAGGAGATCAGTCGTCTTTCTGGGCTTGCCTACCCGTTGCTTGCTGCGCGTGTGCTCTATGCATTTGCCGATGATTTTTCACCAGAGACCTTAGAGCGTCTCGCGCGGGGTGCCTATACCGAGGCAAAGTTTGGCTCTTCAGCCATTGCACCGGTCACGCCCTTGGGCGAAGAGGCAGGCAGTCATCTGGCCTTGCTAGAACTCTCCAATGGCCCCACGCTCGCATTTAAAGATATGGCCATGCAGATGCTTGGCCAGCTCTTTGAGCATGTACTGACCGCAGAGGGCAAGACGCTCAATATTCTCGGGGCCACCTCGGGCGACACCGGCAGTGCGGCCGAGTACGCCATGCGCGATAAGAAGTCGGTGGCGGTCTTTATGCTCTCGCCCCAGGGCCGGATGAGTGCCTTTCAGCGGGCCCAGATGTATTCGTTGCAGGAGCCCAATATCCATAACCTCACCGTACCCGGCGCCTTCGATGACTGCCAGGACATGGTGAAGGCCGTCTCTGCCGATCTCGATTTCAAGGCGCGGCTGCGTATTGGCACGGTGAACTCGATCAACTGGGCCCGTATTTCTTCCCAGGTGGTCTATTACTTTGCGGGCTACTTTCAGGCGGTGCGCGCCTATGGGCTGCGGTTTGGGGATCCGGTGGATTTCTCGGTGCCCTCCGGCAACTTTGGCAATATCTTGTCGGGCCATGTGGCGCGGTCGATGGGACTGCCCATTGGCCAGCTCGTTGTCGCCACCAACGAAAACAATGTGCTCGATGAGTTCTTTAAGACCGGGCGGTATCGGCCACGGGGTACTGCCGAGACATACCTCACGTCGAGCCCGTCCATGGACATCTCAAAGGCCTCGAATTTTGAGCGCTATGTCTATGACTTGGTGGGTCGGGACCCGCAGCGGCTTGCAGCCCTCTGGCGTTGCCTTGCAGAAGACGGCGAGTTTGTCTTGACCGATGCAGAACGGGGTCCTGCGGTGGCTGCGACGGGGCTGGTCTCCGGGTCCAGCCGGCATGCCAACCGGCTCGAGACCATTCGAGATGTTGCCCACCGCTACGGGCGCGTCATCGATCCGCATACCGCCGATGGTGTCTACGTGGCTCGGCAGTATCTGCGCGCGGGGGTGCCAATGCTCTGTCTTGAGACAGCCCTGCCTGCAAAGTTTGAAGAGACCATCGTCGAGGCGCTCGGTCGGCCCGCCCCGCGTCCTGCAGGTCTGGCGGCGCTTGAGGCCCTTCCCCAAAGGGTAAAGGCCATCAGCCAAGATGTGCCAGCGCTCAAGGCGCTGATCGAGAAAGAGGCGCTGCGCGCGGTGGCGGCATGAGGGCCAAGCCATGACCCCGTTGTCTGTTGCCATTGATAATCTGCTCGCGAAGGCCAACCCGGTATCTGAGACCGAGGTACTGCCTGTGAGCCAGGCCGCAGGCCGGGTGCTTGCCGCGCCGGTGGTCTCGGGCTGCAATGTGCCCGCCTTTGCCAATAGCCAGATGGATGGCTATGCCGCCCGTGCCCAAGATCTGGTGGCGGGCCAGGTCTATGCGGTAAGTCAGCGTATCGCGGCGGGTCAGCCGCCCCTGCCGCTCGCCGCAGGCAGTCTGGCAAGAATATTCACCGGTGCGCCTATGCCCGAAGGGGCCGACACGGTGGTGATGCAAGAAGATACTGAATTGGCTACCGAATTAGCCAATGGTGCGCAGGCCTTTTCCTCCGGGTCTGTCCAAGGGCTGCCTCCGGTACGCGTGCTGCGTGTGGGTGCGTCAGGCCAGTTTGTGCGCAGGCCGGCTGCGGACTTACGGCTGGGTCAGACCGTGCTTGCGGCGGGCCATCGTCTGCGCGCAGCCGACTTAGGGCTCTTGTCATCGATTGGGTGCACCGAGGTCTCGGTGGTGCGGCGCCTACGGGCTGCTGTCTTCTCCAGTGGTGATGAGCTGGTGGCCCCGGGTCAGCCTCTTGCGCCAGGGAAGATCTACGACAGTAATCGGCCCATGATGATGGCGCTACTGCGTGGGCTGGGGGTTGAGGTGACCGACATGGGATGCCTACCGGATCGGCTCGATGCAACCCGGGCGGCCTTATCGGCAGCGGCCGGCGCCCACGACCTTCTCATGACGAGTGGTGGCGTGTCAGTGGGCGAAGAAGACCACATGAAGGCGGCTGTGCAGGCAGAAGGAAGCCTTGATCTCTGGAAGATTGCGATCAAACCCGGAAAACCCTTTGCCCATGGGCGTATCGGACCAGCGGCCTTTGTCGGGCTGCCAGGCAATCCGGTGTCGAGCTGGGTAACCTTTGTACTGTTGGTGCAGCCCTTTGTGCGCAGGCTCAGTGGCGAAGCGCAGACCGCGCCGATGCGTTGTCTGCTGGCTGCCGGCTTTGATTGGCCCAGGCCCGATAAGCGAGAGGAGTTTCTGCGAGGCCGACTTACGGATGCGGGGCAGGTGGTGCTGCATGACCGGCAGGATTCCCATATTCTGTCCTCAGTCTGTGAGTCCGAGGGTCTTGTGCGTATACCGCCGGGCGAGCCGATCTCTGTGGGGCAGATGGTTTGGTTTTATCCTTTTCAGGGGCTGGTCTAGCGATGCAGACAGATGGGCTGATTCGTCTTAAATTTTTTGCCTCGATCCGAGAATGGACTGGGGTAGCCGAGGAGCGTCTCCCAATCTCCGAACAGAGCACTGTGGCCCAGGTGCGGGCAGTACTCGCGTCGCGCGGGGAGGTTTGGGAGAAGTGCCTGGGGCCGTCGGCCGTCGTACGGGCCGCGGTGAATCAGGAGGTCGTGCAGGACGATCATGTTCTCGCGCCCGGCGATGAGGTGGCTTTCTTCCCGCCGGTAACCGGTGGCTAGTTGTCAGAGGCTGCGCTGCGCATGGCTCATCCCATAGGTACTGCCGCCCTCGGGTCGCCGGCCACAGAGCGGACACAACTGCGCCTGACAGACCCTCGTTGTATTCGAATTCAGACCGAAGACTTTGATCTCGGGGAAGAACTGCGTGCCCTGCGCAGCCTCCCCTCGGGTGCCTTGAATCCGGCCATTGGGGCGGTGGCGAGTTTCGTGGGCCTCGTGCGCGACATGAATGAGGGTGATGCGGTGGCGGTGCTTGAGCTTGAGCACTATCCAGGCATGACCGAAAAGACAATCGCAGGCATTCTTGATGAGGCCTGTCAGCGTTGGCCGTTGCAGGCCATCCGCGTGATTCATCGGGTCGGCCCTCTGCGCCCAACCGACCAGATTGTCTGGGTGGGTGCAGCCAGTGCCCACCGAGAGGCGGCCCTTCAGGCCTGTGCCTTTGTTATGGACTTCTTAAAGACGCAGGCGCCGTTTTGGAAGAAAGAGGCGACTCCTCAGGGCCCCCGGTGGGTTGAGGCGCGGGCTGCGGACGATGCCGCGGCGGAGCGCTGGAAGGGGCCGTCAGCGAAATAGCGGCGTTAGGCGCAGTCGCTCCGCAGACATACGCCTTACTCCGCATGGCCCCAGCCGCCCCCGTCGATTCTTCATTACGTTCTATCGAGCCGTATGCCCACCGACTTCGACTGCCTGGTAATCGGTGCTGGTGTGGTGGGTCTTGCCATTGCGCGAGGCTGTGCGCAGCAGGGCCTCGATACACTGGTGATTGAATCCGCACCGCGCACGGGTACCGGCACCAGTTCGCGCAACAGTGGGGTGATTCACGCGGGTCTCTACTATGCCGAGGGCTCGCTTAAGGCCCAGTGGTGCGTACGCGGCCGGGCGCTTTTGTATGAATACTGCGAAGCACATCAGGTTCCCCATCGCCGTCTCGGTAAGCTGATTGTCGGGCAGTCAGAGGACGGGCCCGCGTTACAGACGATTGCGGATCGTGCGCGCAAGGCTGGGGTCACCGATTTAGCGTGGCTCACCGCTAGTGCGTTAGAGATGCGTGCGCCTGCCTTGCGTGCAGCCTCTGCCTTGTGGAGCCCGTCGACCGGCATTGTGGATGTGCATGCCTTGATGCTGGCCTTTGAGGGAGACCTACGTGATGCTGGCGGCGAGGTGGCGCTTTCGAGTCGGTTCGTGGGGGCTGCGCAGCAGCCTGACGACACCTGGGTGATTACGGTGGCGGTGGATTCCCGGGCCCCCGGTGGAGAGAAGGACTCAGACGCGGGCGTAACTGTGAGGTCGGTAGACGTCTCGACCATGACCGTGACGGCACGCTGTCTGGTGAATGCCGCAGGCCTTGATGCCGATGCCGTGGCCACAAGAATTAGAGGACACAGGCCCGTATCCGTGCCGCAGATCTATTTCGCGAAGGGCAGTTACGCGAAGTATTCGGGCAAGTGCCCGTTTTCCTGTCTTGTGTATCCCGCCCCCGTGCCTGGTGGGTTGGGCACGCACCTCACCTTAGATCT
>JBEDFV010000086.1:0-2606 GCA_041175005.1 Pseudomonadota bacterium | reverse complement strand
TGGTGGGTCACCAGCCCGTCAAGCGAGAGCCGGCCCGACTCCGCAAGGTCGCGCACCGCGATCATGTCGGCGGGCTGCCACTGGGCTGCCACACGAATGCGGGCCTCCCGCAGGAAGGCCGGCACAAAATTTAAGGGCAGGGTCTCGGTGTAGAAGCCGGCCAGTACGAGTTCCCCACCCGGGGCCAGATGCGCCACCCAGTCGTTGAGACTCGGCGCATGGCCACTCACATCAACAATTGTCTTAAATCGTTGGCCCTTACTGTCGGAAGGGTCCACGACCCGATAGCCCGTCGCACCAGCCCTGCGGCTGGGTTCCACTTCCCAGACCACCGGCAGGCCACCCAGGGCCACGGTCAGTCGGGCCAAGAGTCGTCCTAATGCGCCATGTCCAACAATGAGGTCAGGAAGCACCCGTTGGCCTGACGGCGAAACCAATGCATGGTGCGCCGTGGCCGCAAGCGCAAAGAGCACCGCCTGTTCCTCCAGCGCCTCGTGAATCTTCACCACGCGAGCACTAGGCACGACGAGCGATTCGCCCGCCCCCCCACAGAGCCCACGAACAGGGCCCCAGCAGCTTGCGCCAGGTACGAAGACCAGATCACCAACCACAACGCCCGAACTTGCAGGGCCTGCTTCGACGACCTCACCGACCGTCTCATAGCCAGGGACCAGGGGATAGCCCATACCAGGAAAGCTCGGCATCTCGCCGGTGTAGAAGAGTCGCTCGGTGCCCGTGCTGATGCCGCTAAACCGGGTACGCACCACAATGTCTTCAGGGCCTGGCGATGACAAAGGCAGGCAGCGCCAGTCCAGCTGGCGGGGTGCCTCCATAACGACTGCGTGGGCGGTCTCTGTCTTTGTCATTTTAGATTTACTTCTAAAGTGTCCATTTAAGCTTACAACTCAGATCCTAGACCTTTTCGGCCATTTGTCAACGTACCGTTACGCTTTTCGTCTCAAATTTGTCTAAGACGGTTTACGGGCGCTCTCTGGCGGTGCATAGGCGCGGATAAGGCCCGTCTGCAGAGGCAGACGCGTACGAATCGCCTGAATTTGCGTAAACCCCGCCGATGTCAAGAGGACGCTCAACTCTGAGGGGGTTCGGGCACGCCCCTTTCCCATGGCCAAGAGGTAGAGCCCAAAATAGGCATCCCCCATGGCCTCAGCACCTGGTGTCCCAGACATGGGCTCAGCAAGGATGAGCGTTCCGCCTTGGGCGGCCAGAGCCCTGCGGACCCCTTTGAGGATGAGCGCAACACGCTCGTCAGAGTGGTCATAGAGCACACGGATAAGACTGACCACGTCTGCGCCCGTGGGCAGCGGATCGTCAAAGAAGCTCCCCCCGTGGCAGGTGACACGGCCCGATAACCCCTGGATATCGAAGCGCTGACGCGCGCGCTGGGCAACCGCGGGAAGATCAAAGAGCATGAGACGCAGAGCCGGATGTGCCTGACCCACCGCGGTGAGAAACGCACCTTGACCACCGCCGACATCGAGCAGACAGCGGTGTTTCGAAAAGTCATAGGCTGCGAGCACCTGTTCGGCCACGAGCGGCTGAGAGGCTGCCATGAGCTCGGAGTATTCCGCGACCTGCTCCGCCGTCAGCATCCGCGAGTGGGGCGCGAAGGCCGCAGCCGTAACGTCTTTTTTGAAACTCTGCGCTGCCTCAGTTGCACGGCCTGCATCGGCGTTGTGAGATCGTTGGCTTACCCCTACGCCTTCATGGGCATAGGCCCAGTAATCGCGTAGCCGTGTGCGCTGATTCGGGTCTTGCAGAAGCCCGACGGGGTCTACGAGGTCTTTGTAGACTTCCTCATGGTGCCGCACCAGGGCCTCAATCGCGGGGTTCGCCGAGACCACCGCCCCGAGCATGCCCAGGCCAATACGCGTGTCTTGTTCTGTATGTGCCTCCGCACCCACTCGCCCGCTAGGCGCCGATCGCCATTCCAAAAGATTCAGCGACACCGCTGCACGCAGAAGAATATCCATACTGCGGGCCGAGAGCCCCGTCTGCGTGGAGAGCTCTTCTACGGTGCGCGGGCCCTTGGCCAAGGTAGATAAGACATTGAGCTTTACGCAGGCAAGGAGTACCTGGCTGTAGGTAAACCCTGCCACCAAGTCGAAGAGCCGGCGCGACTGACGCTGTGCAACCCAACGCAGGCCTGGGACGGCCGAGACAAACCGATGAAAGCGCGGGCTCGCGAGGAGCCGATCGCGAAGGCTAGACCAGGCCGCCAGCGCTGCCATGGGCCCCGCCCTCCTTCGTTGCCTCTTTCGCACCCTCTTTGGGTACGGCATGGACCACCGAGTGCGGGAAGGCCTCAGCCAGTGCCTTCTCGGTCTGCGCATCGAGGGCCGCGCGCGCGACCTTGTATGGACCTTCGGTAGGCACCAGGCGTTGCGCCTCTTGCAGCACCATGCCTCGTAGCCGCGTGGCCCCCCGGCAGGCGGGAATACTCCGTATGGCCCTTGCCATGAGGCGATCAAAATGAACAACAGCACCATCCAGACCCAAGGTCTGGGCGGCACTTGGCCGCTCTAATGTCTCGTCTTGCCCAGCGGGCTTACCCATGACCATCTCGTCATAGATCACATCCCGAATAT
>JBEDFV010000085.1:0-7755 GCA_041175005.1 Pseudomonadota bacterium | reverse complement strand
TTGCCAGACTCTCCTCTGTTGCGTCGTTCTTTCAGTCCGCATGAAGCCTGCGGTCTCATTTCGTGCGGTAACCAAGCGCTACCCGCGGGCGGGCCATTCAGAAGGACTGCTGGCGCTTGATCAGGTCAACCTTGCGATCGCACCGGGTGCATTTTTTGGTCTTCTTGGCCCGAATGGTGCCGGCAAGACCACCATGATTCAGATTATGGCGGGTCTTGTGCAGCCTACGGCTGGCGAGGTGGAGGTCATGGGGGTGCCGGTTGGGGCGGACCCGAGTCGGGCCCGTCGCATGCTGGGGGTCGTGCCACAAGAACTCGTCTTCGATCCGTTCTTTACGGTGCGCGAGACCCTGCGTATTCAGTCGGGCTTTTTTGGTCTGGGCCGAAACGACGACTGGATCGACGCCTGCCTGTCAGCCCTGGGTTTGATGGACAAGGCAGATGCCAATATGCGCACGCTCTCCGGTGGTATGAAGCGCCGGGTGTTGGTTGCCCAGGCACTGGTGCACCGGCCGCCTGTGATTGTTCTGGACGAGCCAACGGCCGGTGTCGATATCGACCTGCGGCAGAGCCTCTGGAAGTTTATTCAGTCCCTCAATGCCCAAGGCCACACCATTCTGCTCACGACCCATTATCTTGAGGAGGCGGAGACGCTCTGCGGGCGGGTGGCTTTTTTAAAGCAGGGGCGCCTGGTTGCCGAAGAGGATACCCATCGCCTTTTGTCCGGCGCACGCCGCATGGAAGATGTCTTTCGAGAGGTCTTGTCGCAGGCCACCGTAGAATAGCGGCTATGGTTACTCCCGAAGATATAGAACGTTATCTGGCCGCCGGCCTGGACTGTGAACGCATTACGGTGCAGGGCGATGGCCATCATTTTGAAGCCCTCATCGTGAGCCAGGCCTTTGAAGGCCTGCGGCCCGTGGCCCGACATCAGAAGGTCTACGGGGTTCTCGGAGACCGGATGCGGCAGGAGATTCATGCCCTCTCCATGAAGACGCTGACGCCTGCGGAATGGGCCCAGTCGGGCCAGGCCTGATGGTCGACAGTGTGAGGGTGTCATGGACCGTTTCGTAATCCGCGGGGGGCGGCCCCTGCAGGGGGAGGTGGTGGTTGCCGGCGCAAAAAACGCGGCCCTGCCGATTCTCTGCGCCAGTCTCTTAACCGCTGACAGCCTACAACTCCGGAATCTCCCCCCTCTGCACGATGTCTCGACCATGATTCGTCTGCTGCGCGGGATGGGGGTTCGGGCCGAGGTGGCACCGCAGGCCTCGCGCGAGGCCGGACAGGCAACGCTCACCGCAGCCACGGTGGATCGGCTTGAGGCGCCATACGATCTGGTAAAAACGATGCGGGCCTCGGTACTCGTCTTAGGCCCCATGCTCGCACGCTTCGGCGAGGCGGTTGTGAGTCTGCCGGGAGGCTGCGCGATTGGGCAGCGCCCGGTAGACCAGCATATCCGGGGCCTGCAGGCCATGGGGGCTGACATTCAGATCGACCATGGCTACCTGCGTGCAAAGGCGCCTCGGCTGCGGGGTGCCCACATCACCACCGACATGGTCACGGTCACGGGAACTGAGAACCTGATGATGGCCGCCTGCCTGGCCGAGGGCACCACCATTATTGACAATGCCGCGCGGGAGCCCGAGGTGGTTGATCTGGCCCGCTGCCTGATTGCGATGGGCGCAAAGATTCATGGCGCCGGAACCGATCGTATCCAGATTGAAGGTGTCGATCGTCTCCATGGCACCGACTATTCCGTGATGCCTGATCGTATTGAAGCGGGCACATTTTTGTGTGCGGTGGCGGCCGCCGGTGGAGAGGTCTTTCTGCGTGGCGCAGATGCCGACCATATGGCAGCCACTCTAGAAAAGCTGCGAGAGGCCGGGCTTCTTCTCACCGAATCTGCAGACGGTATTCGGGCACGGTCGGTGGGTCGGCCGCGGGCCGTCAACATCCGCACGGCGCCGTATCCCGGGTTTGCGACGGACATGCAGGCCCAGTGTATGGCGGTCAATGCGGTGGCAGAGGGCTCGAGCCTGATGGTAGAGACCATCTTTGAGAACCGATTTATGCATGTCCAAGAACTCCTGCGCCTGGGCGCCCAGATTCGTATCGATGGGCATACGGCGATGGTGCAGGGTGTGCAGCAGCTTACAGGCGCCCGTGTGATGGCCACCGACCTGCGGGCCTCGGCAGGCCTTGTGATTGCAGGCCTGGTTGCAGAGGGCGAGACCATTATCGACCGCATCTACCATCTTGATCGTGGCTACGAGCAGATGGAGAAGAAGCTCTCAGCGCTGGGTGCCGAGGTCTTGCGGGTAAAGTCTGAGGCCGCATGACGATCGTCACCCTGGCCTTATCGAAGGGACGCATCTTTGATGAGGCCCTGCCCCTGCTCTCAGCAATGCAGATCGCCCCACAGCAGCGGCCCGAAGACTCCCGAAAGCTGGTGGTGCAGACCAGCCGCCCCGATCTTCGTCTCTTGCTGGTGCGTGCCAGCGATGTGCCTACCTATGTGCGTTATGGTGGCGCAGATCTCGGTATTGTGGGCTCAGATATGCTCCTTGAGGCAGGCTCTGAAGGCCTCTATCAGCCAGTCGATCTGGGTCTTGGCCGCTGCCGCATGAGTCTGGCTGGGCCCGTTGGATTCGACCTTGCGGGACGTATGCGGTCTGGTGGACGTCTGCGGGTTGCGACCAAATACACCACGGTGGCTCGGCAGTTTTTTGCCAGTAGAGGGGTCCATGCCGACCTCATCAAGCTCTACGGGTCTATGGAACTGGCCCCTATGATGGGACTGGCCGACGTCATTGTGGACCTCGTCTCTACTGGGGCCACGCTAAAGGCCAATGGCCTGGTGGAGCTCGAGCAGATCTGTGAGGTCTCCTCACGCCTGGTGGTGAATCAGGCCTCGCTCAAGCTGCACCAGGATAAAATTGGGCCTCTGATTCAGGCCTTCGCCCAGCAGGTCGCCTAGCGCGCCCGCAAGACCCGAGATCGGCTCTGCGCCTTGCGGGTCCACTTTGTTTCCTAGAGCTCTCATGACTACTTCTGCCCCTACAAGCTCCTCTGGCACTTTCTCTGCCGCGCAGATTGCCCGACTCGACAGCCTGTCGAACGATTTTCAGGCTCGGCTCTCTGAGAAACTTGCCTTTGACGCCGAGCAAGATGAGAGCATTCAGCAGACCGTCCGCGGGGTGCTCGAGAATGTTCGCGCCCACGGTGATCAGGCGCTCCTGGCGTATACGGCCCGGTTTGATGGGCTGAGCCCCAAGACTGCTGCAGACCTCGAGATTTCGAAGCAGACCCTGCAGGCGGCCTTTACCGCGCTGCCCCCTGAGTCGCGGGCCGCCCTTGAGGCCGCCGCCGACCGCATTCGACGATTCCATGAGGCCCAGCGTCAGACCTCCTGGTCAATAACCGACAGCCATGGCTCCGTGCTCGGGCAACGGGTGTCTGCCCTCGACCGGGTGGGCCTCTATGTTCCGGGCGGTAAGGCAGCCTACCCCTCGTCGGTGCTCATGAATGCGCTGCCTGCGAAGGTAGCGGGTGTGGCAGAGATCGTGATGGTGGTGCCGACCCCGCAAGGGGAGCGCAATGCACTCGTGCTGGCGGCTGCCCACTTGGCGGGTGTTGATCGGGTCTTTACCGTGGGCGGGGCCCAGGCCGTGGCGGCCCTCGCTTTTGGTACCGAGACAATTCCCGCCGTAGATAAGATCGTGGGCCCGGGCAATGCCTATGTTGCAGAGGCCAAGCGCCAGGTCTTTGGTCGCGTCGGGATCGACATGATCGCAGGGCCCTCAGAGATTCTGGTGATCTCCGACGGCAAGACGCCTGCCGACTGGATTGCGATGGACCTCTTTTCGCAGGCCGAACACGACGAGATGGCCCAGTCGATACTCTTGACGCCCGACCCGAGGCATATCGATGAGGTGGCGGCCGCGATCGACCGACTCTTGCCCACCATGCCCCGGCGGGCGGTAATTGAGGCCTCTCTAAAGCATCGTGGCGTCTTTGTTCAGGTGCGTGACCTCGAGGAGGCCTGCGCGATTGCCTCCTGGATTGCGCCCGAACACCTCGAGGTATCGACCGATACGCCGGAGCACTGGGCAGACAAGATTCGCCATGCCGGCGCCATCTTTATGGGGCGGTATGCCTCAGAATCTCTCGGCGATTATTGCGCGGGACCCAACCACGTGCTGCCAACGATGCGCAGCGCGCGCTTCTCTTCTCCGCTGGGGGTCTATGACTTTCAGAAGCGCACGAGCCTGATTGAAATCTCGGCAGAGGGGGCGCAGGCCCTTGGGCCCGTGGCGGCCGAACTCGCCTGGGGAGAGAACCTTCCGGCCCACGCACGGGCGGCGGAGTTGCGGCTTACTACCGTACCGCCCCCCCGTCGCTAGCGCGCGAGCCCGCTTGCCCGGCCCGTTGGCGGTCTAGCCGCCTGTTCCTCCAACCGTAAGGCCTTCGATACGCAGGGTGGGCTGGCCCACCCCCACCGGGACGCTCTGACCTTCTTTGCCGCAGGTACCCACGCCGGTATCGAGCGCCAGGTCGTTGCCGATGCGTGTGACACGGGTGAGGGCATCGGGCCCATTACCAATGATGGTGGCCCCCTTCACCGGGTACTGAATTTTTCCGCCTTCTACCCAGTAGGCCTCCGAGGCCGTAAAGACAAATTTGCCACTGGTGATGTCGACCTGGCCTCCGCCAAAGTTGACCGCATAGAGCCCCCGATCGAGTGAGGCAACGATCTCCTGGGGATCTTCTCTGCCTGCGAGCATGAAGGTATTGGTCATTCGGGGCATGGTGAGGTGGGCATACGACTCTCGCCTGCCGTTGCCGGTTACCGGCACACCCATAAGTCGGGCATTAAGGCTGTCTTGGAGGTAGCCCACCAGGACACCGTCTTCGATGAGCACCGTGCGCTGTGTGGGGTTGGCCTCATCGTCGATGTTGAGCGAGCCGCGGCGATCGGGAATGCTGCCATCGTCGATCACGGTGACACCGGGGGCGGCCACGCGCTCTCCGATACGCCCACTAAAGGCCGAAGAGCCCTTGCGGTTGAAGTCGCCTTCGAGTCCATGGCCTACGGCCTCGTGCAGGAGTACGCCTGGCCAGCCGGGCCCGAGCACAACCGGCATAACCCCCGCGGGTGCCGCCTGCGAGGAGAGATTTACCAGGGCCTGCCGGACCGCTTCACGACTGTAGCGGGCGAGTACCTCGGGGGTAAAGGTCTGCAGGCTGGTGCGCCCGCCGCCGCCGCTACTGCCCTGCTCGCGCCGCCCCTTTTCTTCCACAATGACATTGATCGACAGCCGCACCAGGGGGCGAATGTCGGCAGCGATGCGGCCATCGGTGCGGGCGATCAAGACGACCTCATACTCACCCGCCAGGGAGGCCATGACCTGGATCACGCGAGGATCTTCGGCCCGCGCGATGCGGTCGACTTCGTGCAGCAGGGCCACCTTGTCTTCGGCTGCTAAGACCGACAGGGGATCGTCTGCGCCGTAGAGGCTGTCTCGGGGGTTTGCAAAGACATGTCGGGCCCGGTTTGCCTTCTTGCCTTGACCGCCTACCCGCACGCCTGATCTGCCTCCGCCCGCCCGAGCGATGGCGCGGGTGGTGTGGGCGGCCTCTCTGAGCGCGGTCGGGCTTAAGGTATCGCTGTAGGCAAAGGCGGTTTTTTCGCCGGCAATGGCCCGCACCCCAACGCCCTGATCAATGGAGAAACTGCCCGACTTGACGATGCCTTCGTCCAGACTCCAGGCCTCGGACCGGCTGTACTGAAAATAGAGGTCGCAGTAGTCAACGCGATGGGCGTGGATCTCGGAAATGGCCTCAAGCAGCATGGACTCGGTCAGCCCATGGGGCTCGAGCAGCAGGCGATGGGCGGTCCCAAGTGCGGCGATGGCAGAGTCGGCAGGTGTCATGGCGTGTCTAAAAAAGGGTCGGTGGTGGTTAGGCTAGGCACCGAGACGTCGGTGCGCCAATGCTGGCAAGTTTAGGCGAACTTCTGCCGTCTGGGCAGGATCGAGGTCGGCAATTGCGAGCCCCTCGCCTTCTGTGACCTGACTGACCACACGGCCCCAGGGGTCAATCACCATGCTCTGGCCCCAGGTTCTGCGTCCGTTGTCGTGTAGGCCCCCCTGGGCGCTGGCCAGGAGCCAACACTGATTCTCGATCGCCCGGGTTCGCAGCAGCACCTCCCAGTGGGCCTGGCCGGTTGTTGCGGTGAAGGCTGCGGGCACCAGAATGAGGTCCAGGGGTTGTCTGCTGGCCATCGACCGATAGAGTTCGGGGAAGCGAATGTCATAGCAGACCGACAGGCCGGTATGCCCCGCCACGGTCATGCAGGAGACGGGCCGGTTCCCGGCCGCGATGGTACGAGACTCGTCGTATTGTTCTTTCCCGTTTTGAAAGGAGAAGAGGTGAAGCTTGTCGTAGCAGGCCACCGACTCGCCTTGGGGGTTGAAGACGAGCAGGCTATTGCGAATACGCGGTGGGGTAGAGGACTGCAGGGGTATGGTGCCTGCCGCCAGCCAGATGCCCAGCGCACCTGCCAGAGCGGCCATGCGGGTCTGTATGGGACTCTCTGGCCCCGTGCCTTCGGCTTCCGCGATCGCGCATTTGTCGGTGTCCCTCTTGCCCATGAGACAGAAATACTCTGGCAGCAGCACCAGGCGCGCCCCGGCGCTGTGGGCTGCACGTACCCAGTATTCCGCAGTCTCTAGATTGGCCTGAAGGTCGCTGCCTGAGACCATCTGCACGGCGGCGATACGCGTCAAAGCGGCGCTTGGTATGGACATGGAATGCGCCTCTCTCGGTTAGCGGCTGCGGGAAGGTGATGTGGATGGGCTGCCGTCTTGATTGCTCGGGGGCACGGGCCGGCGCGGTAAGGCCTTCACCTGGGGGTCATCCCAGGCACCGGTAACCTTGTACTCATAGGCTAGCGCCTGCCGCAATGGGTCGCGCAGAATGTATTGGGCAATAAAACTTCCTAACCCGACTGCCGGATTGACCAGGGCGTAGCCCAGGGATGCCAGGCCCGCATTGAGCTCGGGCAGCACGAGGACATGGAGGTCTTGGGTCTCCTTAAGCAGATTGGCCTCGCCCTCAAGAAAGACCGACGCCTGGATGCCTACGATGCGCAGGTTTTCTGTCTTCGCCAGGCCCTGCGAGAAGCCCACGGTTCCGCGCACACGTTCGTAGACAAACCCCTCAGAGAAGATGTCGCGAAAGTCGAGGGTGATGCGTTTGGGTAGTGACTGCAGATTGACCACGCTGATGAGCTTGGCAAGGCCCGCATCGGCCTTAAGGAATTGGCCGTTTTGAAGATCGAGGGCGAGCTGGCCTTCGAGGGTGTTGAGGGCAAAGTCGGTCGGCGCCCCTGCCCACTGGATCTGGCCAGAAAGTGTCCCTGGTGTGCCGCGAATCAGGCCAGGGTAGCCGAGTCGGTCCAGGAGTGCGGCACCGTCGCGGACCTGCAGAGAGAGGTTGAGCAGGGTGCGGGAGGACCCCGGTGGGGGCGGTGCCTTGGCGTCGCGGCCCTCGATTCCTGCCCATTGCCCTTTGGCGCTTAGGCTGCCGTGGGGGTTTTCAAGGGTGAGGCTGCGAATGTCCCAGCGGGCCTGGTCGGTGGCCGGAGAAGCGTCGAGGACCAGCCGGCCAAACTGCTTGTTGCCGCGTCGGAAGTCCTCTGCAATGAGGTCAATCGTGGGCCAACGGCGGGACTCCGAGAGGGCCGTGAGGGGCC
>JBEDFV010000084.1:0-3920 GCA_041175005.1 Pseudomonadota bacterium | reverse complement strand
ACACGCGCACAGTTTGATCACGCGCCTCAATGCGCGTGCGGGCAGGAAGGCCAATAAATGAGTAACGACCAAACCGCTCACCACCGACCACCGACTCCAAGAGAAAACTGTTGGGGCGCCCCGCAAGTTTCAAATACGCCGATAAGGGCGTGTCGAGGTCGGCATTGAGGCTGCGGTTTAGGGCAATACGGTTGTAGCCCTGCGCAGCCAGGGCCGAAAATTCATCAAAGGTCACCGCGCCAGAGCCTCATGAAACTTCTTGAAGATGGCGCTATACCCCTTACCATCGGCATCCGGCGCCCCGAACACCGCAGAGCCCGCTACAAAGGTGTCTGCACCGGCGGCGGCCACCGCGGCAATGTTGTCCGTCTTAATGCCACCGTCGACTTCAAGCCGTATCGGCTGACCACCCCGAGCGATATGCGCATCGATTTTTTGGCGCGCCGCCCTCACCTTCTCAACCGTACTGGGAATAAAGGCCTGACCGCCAAACCCGGGGTTCACACTCATGAGCAAGACCATGTCGATCTTGTCCATCACCCAGTCCAGATAGTCCAAAGAGGTGGCGGGGTTAAAGACCAGACCCGCCTTGCAGCCTGCGTCTTTTACGAGTTGCAGGCTGCGATCGATATGCTGCGTGGCCTCAGGGTGAAAGGTAATGTAATCGGCACCGGCCTTGGCAAAATCGCCAATTAATGCGTCTACCGGAGAGACCATCAGGTGCACATCAATCGGAATCATCACATGGGGCCGGATCGCCTTACAGACCAGTGGCCCCACAGTAAGGTTTGGCACGTAATGGTTGTCCATCACATCGAAATGAATGAACCCAGCCCCGGCCGCCTCTACCGCACGCACCTCTTCACCCAGACGGGCAAAATCGGCCGACAAGATACTCGGGGCAATGCAGTACGGCTGCCTATTCATAGTTGCTCTCCTAGATGCTACTTTTTACCACGCATGGTCCAATAGACAATTCCCAACAACAGCGCCAGGGCAATACCCGCCTCAAGAAAGATCAGCCACATGGTTTCTCGTCTGTCCTCTTCCAGTCGTTGGTTTTTAGATCACGGCCCCAAGACAACGCCCGTCGCGGCGACCGTCGTGACACTTTTTTTCGTGTTTTTTTTACAGGGCTGTAGCTTAACCCCGATTCGTGAGACGCCCGCCCCTATCACCGGGCCTGGGCAGGCACCTGAGGCTGTGGCGCAGCCGCCCGCCCCGACCAGCACAAGCCCCTCTGTCATCAGCAAGCCAGAGCAGCAGGCGGTACCCCTACAAGAGGCGCCTGCGGGTCAGATTGCACGCCTGGGGAGTTCGCAGGGTAGGCTCACTCCGATCTCTTTTGGTGAAATGGCTGGATGGGCGGATGACACGCTTCTTGAGGCCTGGCCTGCCTGGCTACGGAACTGCCAGGCCATGGCGCGTAAAGGGGAACCCTTCGTGCGTCTATGCCGACAGGCGCAACAGCTGTCTCCCGTGACCGCAGAGTCGGTGCGACGATTCTTTGAAGAAGAGTTTGTGCCGCACCGCCTTACAGAGGCGAGCCCCAGCCCGGACAAGGCGGCGAAGACCAACACCATCACGGGCTACTACGAGCCGCTCGTGCGGGGCGCGCGCACGCCCTCAGCGACTTATCAGGTGCCACTCTATCGCGCCCCCTCCGATCTGGTAACCGTCTCGCTAGGCCACCAGTATCCCGAGCTACGAAGCCTGCGGCTACGAGGGCGGCTCGTAAAGACCCCGCAGGGCGACCAGCTGCTGCCCTATCCCACACGGGCGGAGATCGATAAGGGGGGGCTGCTCAAGGGCCAAGAGATCGCCTGGCTAGAAGATCCTGTAGAGGCCTTTTTCTTGCAGGTCCAGGGGTCTGGCAAAGTCGTCCTCGAAGACGGTCAGGTCATGCGGCTGGGCTACGCCAACCAGAATGGCCACCCTTACAAATCGATCGGCCGCTGGCTGGTGGAACAGGGCGAACTCACGCTGGGGCAGGCCAGCATGCAGGGTATTAAAGGCTGGGTCGCGGCCAACCCCCACCGCCGCCAAGAGTTGTTGCATCAGAACCCCAGCGTGGTCTTTTTCCGCGAGCTCCCCGCAAGCCAGGACCCCACGGAGGGGCCGATCGGCTCGTTGGGTGTCCCGCTCACCGCGGGCCGTTCCATCGCGGTGGATCCGCAGTTTGTCGCCCTGGGGCTGCCGGTGTTCTTACGCACCGAGATTCCCTTAGCGGCAGGACAGACGGGGTCTGGATCCAGCGTACGAAGCCCCGTATCACCCCGCAGTCAACCGGTGGGGCGGCTCGTTATTGCACAAGACACGGGCTCGGCCATTGTCGGTATCCACCGCGGGGACTTCTATTTCGGGTCCGGGCCTGAGGCCGGTGAGTTGGCCGGACGGATGCGCTACCCGGGCGAGATGGTTGTACTCGTGCCAAGAGGACTGCAGTACGTGCAGTGAACTGCCTACGATGGTCCTACTGCCCGAGTTTTCCTAGGGAGGTAGTGTCTCAGCTATGGTTTCGCAACCAGCGCCTCAAGGGCCCGGCGGAGTTGATCAATTTCTTGCTGGGCCTCTGCGGGAAGGCTGCTCACCTGACGCTCAAGGTCGTTGAGCAGGGGGCCCAACGTGGGATCGGCCAGGTTCGTCGTTTGGGTGGTGCCCCCAAGGCCTGCTGCCTGAGCCGCCTGGGCTGTGGCCATGGCGCCCGCAAATCCCGCCCCTGCGTTGCGCGCACCAGACCCGCCGACCTGCCCCCTCAGAAGACTGCTTTCACCGGCCAAATCTTGATGCCCCCGCGGAGGCCCGCCGACACCTGTGCCCTGGGATATGGCATCACCGTCATCATCCTCACGCAGCGAGAGGGCCGCATTGCGGGCAGCCTTTCTCTGGCGAATAAAGAAATCAATCGCCGTGGCCGATACCCATAAGAGGCTGATGGAGAGCCAGGTGGCCAGTACGACCATACTGTCGACCTGCTCTGCCTGCGTAACGGCCCAGAACTGCTGTCCGAGAGTGCGCCAATCGAGGGTAGTAACCCATTGCAAGCCCCCTGGGGGGACGGACGCACGTTCTCCTAACGCAACCAGCAGCGCAACGAGATTGACCAATAAAAGAATGACATTCAGCATTTGACCGAATACAGTAGCATCAAATCGCATCAAGACCCCAATGAGGACCCATAGGGCGCCACACGCATGGACAATCAGTTTGAGCTCCCCAAAGAAGGGGTGCGCATCTATAACCCCGATTCTGGATGGCAGACCGGGCCGGAATCTCCCATTTCCCCAACACCAAGCAGCCTCGCTGGAGCGGGCGATCGCCGTAGCCGCGAGGCGCTCGACGACGACGGCCAGGATGATGTCGAAGACATACTGGAGGACAACGCAGTTCGTGCCGCGCCGTCTGAGGCCCAAAACCCTGCTGCGGTCCCTTCGGAGTCTGCCGAAGACAAGACGGCGACGGCCTTAGAAGAGCCGACACCGCCGGGTCTGCCAACGCCCATGACGGGCAGTGCGTTTCGGTCTCGACGCGCCACCCATGGCGACCGCGTCTACACTGCAAGGGCAGAGCCCTTTGTGTCGGGGGGGTCGGCCCAGACCGTAAAGCCCTACCCACGGCCCATGGCCTCTACACAAGAGTCGACGGCCGCACACGAGGAGGGCGGTGGCACACCCTTGGTACCGCAGACGCAGGCTGCGGCCCTCGCACGGGTTGGCGACTCACTTGATAGCCTATTTACGGTCATCCAGCGGGCTACGGTTCACCAGGTGGTCGACGGGAATGCGCCCAGCTGGCGTGATGTGGCAAACATTAGCCGCCACCTCGAAGACCGCCTCAACACCCGGCAACATCTGCTTAAGGAATTGCACTCGGTTGATCAGGAGATCCGCGAGACCCGCCAGGACCTGCTGCTCACGCTC
>JBEDFV010000083.1:0-3160 GCA_041175005.1 Pseudomonadota bacterium | reverse complement strand
AGTAGTAAGGGGGCAGAGGTACGTCCGACCTGCAAGACAACCTCTCGAATTTGTTCGAGCTTCACGCCGCGAACCAGAGCGATCACAAGTGCAGCAGCTGCACCCACACCAGCACCCTCGGTCGGTGTAAATGCACCCATCCAGATCCCACCGAGAATAAAGGCAACCAGCCCAAGTACCAGAACCGTACCGAATAAGGCCTTTGTCAGACCCTCTTCCGACTCGCCAGGGATCGACGTCGAGGCGGCCGAATCGGCAGACTGCCCTTGCCAGGTTACCGACTGCCCAGCAACGCCCACCCCAACGATATGTGGCCGGGTAACCGCGGTAAACAGAATGTAGAGGCAGAATAACAAGGCCAGTAGGAGTCCTGGCCCCACACCCGCCAGAAATAGCTGGCCCACCGACTGCTCGGTGAGTACGCCCCAGACAATCATGAGCACGCTTGGTGGAATCAACATGCCCAGGCAGGAACTGCCCGCAATACATCCGGCGGAGAATCCCTTGTCGTAGCCAGCACGCCGCATCTCGGGGTAGGCGATACGGGAGAAGGCCGCCGCTGCCGCGATGCTCACGCCCGTGACAAAGGCAAAGAGCGCATTGGCACCGACGGTAGCAAGGCCCAGACGGCCCGGCAGAAAGCGTAATCCCCGGTTGATCAGGGTAAAGATATCGCGGGCCGCGCCGCTTTGGGCCAGAAACCCGCCCATAAGCAAAAACAAGGGAATGACCGCAAAGACATAGTCACGAAGGGCCTCATAGGCCGTACTCGAAATGAACTGGAAGACGACGCCCCAGTCTCCCACCATAAGAAACGCACCAAGCACTGCCGTGACACCCAGTGCCACTGCGATATGCACGCCTGCGAGGGTGAGTAGGAGAACGGTGCCGATGACCATGACAACCTGAAAAGTACTGAACATGTCGCGAACCTCTAGAGGGGGGAGTGATTCTTGTACAACAAGCCGAAGGGGACCAGGGAGGAAGACTCAGGGTCGCCAACGGCCTGATTAGTGGCTCGATGCCTGGAAAAAATCTTCTTTGTAGCCTGGGTCGATGAGTGCCCGAAGGGCATGCCAGGACAAGATGAGGTACTGGGCAATTGCAAGCGCAGATCCGAGTACGACCATAAATCGGGCGGGCCAACTCGGAATACGGAAGGCGCCCTCGCCTTCAAATTCGCCAGACACCCAGGAACGCGCAGCAAGATCAATGCCACCGTAGAAAATGATGAAGAAGAACCCAACGCCAAGCAGTGAGCCGAAGAGGGCAATGAGGGCCTTGGGGCGGGTGGAGAGACGGGTAATGAACACATCAACAGCGATCATTCCGCCGGAACGAATGGCATAGGCTGCCTGCAGAAAACAGATAAGCACCACCGAGGCCTCCACCATCTCTTTGGTGCCTTGTACTGGCTTTAAAAAGAGCCCACGTCCGATGACATCGGCCACGATCAGAAAGGAGATCAGAAGCGCAAGAAAGGCCCCGATCACCAAAAAAGATTTAATAAGCCAGTTGTTTGCGGAGTCGAGCATCGGGAGTTCCTAGAGGAGGTGACGATGGGAGTACAACTTAAAATAAATGGGCCTTCTGGCAGCGTGGTGTGCGAGAAGGCCCGGATTACGACAGTAGAAATGCAGTTAACAGACTAGCGAATGTTGTAACGAACGGGCCACTTGTGACCAGCCTTCTCGGCCTCTTCCAGGGTAATCTTTAAGACCTGACTGGCGGGAAGTCCCTGCTTATCGAGCGCGTTAGCCTGCTCCTGGGGCCAGCCGGAGAGGGAGTTAGCCCATTCCAGACGAACCGAGGCGGGAACGCTCGAGACGTTGGTGCCCAGCTCCTTCAGCTTGGCAATCTGCTTGGGGTAATCCTCTTTGTTCACCTTCCCCGTACGCAGTTCGTACTCGCGGGCAACCTCAGCGATGATCGCCTGGACATCTTTTGGCAGGCTATCCCAGCGGCGCTTGTTGACCGTGAGTCCGTGCCAGGTAATAGACCCGAAGCCAATCTCGGTGTAGTACTTGCCTGGCTCATAGAGCTTGAAGTTCACCCAGGCCGAGGGGAACATGATCCAGCCGTTGTAGACGCCCGTCTGCATGCCTTGATAGGCCTCATTCAGAGTACCCTGAACAGGCACCGCGCCCACATACTCTAGCCACTTCAGGTTTAGGCCCGCACCCGCAAGCTTCACGCCCTTGAGGTCAGACACGTTCTTCCAGGGCATCGTGGTACCCAGGTTGTAGCCATTGTCAGCGATGATGCCGAGCAGCTTTTGGCCCCACTTCTCTTCAAAGACATTGCTCAGGTAGGGCACTTTGTCGTAGACCGCGCGGGCTGTCTTCAGGCTCACCTCGGGATCCATGGTGCCGAAGGGCAGCATGACCTGGAAGGCGTGCAGGGGAAGGTTCGAAGGCTCAAAACAGAAGCACATTGCGCCAAGGTCAATAATTCCAGACTGAACGCCTTCGAGTGTGTCCGGCAGCTTCACCATCGCGCCACCATAGCCCTCGATGAAGTTCACGGTGTGGGGCGTACGCTCCTTGACCCGCTTGGTTACCTCGGGAACGAAATACGTGTTCAGCAGATTGACATACGTGTTTACAACAGGGTGGCCCGAGGCGATCCGCAGGGTGATCGTTTCACCCTTCTGGGCCTGCGCGGTGCCTGCGCCTAAAAGACCAACCATCGCACCAACAGCAACAAAAAGACTCAGCTTTTTGAATTTCATGAGAACTCCTCCAAAGTGACCACAGACAGGTGTGCCTAATAACTACACAATCCGAGTTTTCGTGGGCCACGGATTCCCGTCAATTAGGGTTATTGAGGGGGTAACCCCTTCCTGGGCTGATCGTTTGATTATTTATATGCACCGCAAAAGGTCTTTAGTTGAGCTGCTTTTTCTGGCCCTCATGGGTCAGCGTGACACGGGGGCTCAGGGCGGCTTTGAGGGCAGCGTGTAGATAGCAGGTGTTTGCACCCATCGCAAGAAGCTTTTGCATGACGTCGTCGGATTCCTCGCCGTGCAGAAAGAGATGAGTGTCAACGGGCAACGCCCGTGCGACCAGGTGGCCATGAGGATCTACAAAGCGTTCAAAGGGATTGAACTGAACCATACGAATCGCGCGTACCTTGTACTTCAGATACTCGGAATATCGGA
>JBEDFV010000082.1:0-2642 GCA_041175005.1 Pseudomonadota bacterium | reverse complement strand
TGGCCAGCTGGATCAAGCGCCTTGATACCCCTCTGCTCAAACCCCGGGTGGAAGGACTGTTCTTATTGGATGCCAACACCGGGGACTGCTGGCTGGCATTGACAGATCCCCAGCACCATCTCGCATTCATCGAAGACCTACGTATCCGCAACTGCGAGAAGGTGAGAAACGGACCAGATCTTTTCGCCAGTAACTACGAGCTGGCGTTGGTGGCCTAACTACCAACAATGGGAGCCGTGGACAATCACAATCAAGTAATCGGGACTGCTCGAACCATCAATCTTCTCGATCTCCGTGGGCCTGGCCTACAACCTCTCTACGACTCCCATCACCTTATGGCTGGACGATGCCCCGAACTCGTCAATACTTATGAGAGACAAGCAGCGATAGTTCTCGACTGCGCCCCGCGATCTACGGCACTGGCGAGAGAAAGTAGCTGTAAGGGTCTTATCGAAGCTCCATCATATTGCCCGATAGCCATCTAGCTAGTTTTTGCGCGGCAGAAAGCCCTGCGGTCAGCGTCGCTTATGGAGGAGCACTGGGTACTGCCACCCCCTAGCTCGGCGCGGCACATTGCCCGAAGATCAGACTCTCGGATGCTGCTGCACTGCCCCTGTCCGCCACCGGTTATAGCCCGGCAATAGGTACGCAGGTCATCATCTCGAATGGCACTGCACTGGCTGCTCTGAGCGTCGACATGCATCGCAGTACTCAGCATCAGAAGCCCCAGCACTATCGATATAACGCATGGTTTGTGCATTCTCCCTCCTCCTCAAGAATAGCTAAATCCTAGGCTACCGCTGATAAGTCAGTGGCTAAAGGCAATTTTTTCCCCCTCCCGCATAACCTGTCATCCCACCTCGTTGTTGCGCTTCCAAGTAGGGGGAAACTTGCTCAAACGCGTCGATCACGGGGTTATGTCGTTAGTCGGAGAAGATAGCTAACTATCTAAGCTCGGGGAAGGTACCCGGCCCGTGAAGTGTCGGGTTACCCGACGTTTTATGATGAGGCCCTAACCGCGATGAGGCCCTGACCGTGATGAGACCCTAACCGCGATGAGGCCCTGACCGTGATGAGGCCCTGACCGCGATGAGGCCCTGACCGTGAAGTGTCGGTTTACCCGACACTTGAGGAGCAGACCCTAGCGGTTTCCCCATAAGAAGGAACCATTCCCTTGGACGGCAGCCATAGCTAACGAGTGCCGTGAAAGCCCATTGCGATCGCGTCACCGTGGCCAGGAGGCATCCGTAGTGAAAACCCTGTTTCTGGATTTCGATGGCGTTCTACACACCATGAGCGAAGCGGACTCCAACCCGTTTTGTCGGCTCCATCTGCTGCACCGCGCCGTGATTCCCAATACCGTTCAGATCGTGATCTCTTCGAGCTGGCGGTTTCATTACAGCTGGCGAGAGATCAAATCACACATGGGCATACTCGCGCCCTACCTAGTAGGCACCACAGGGCCTGCAATCACCGAGCGTTATGCGCGCCACAAAGAGATCGTGACCTATGCTGCGCTGCATGGAATCGGTGATGACTGGCGTGCACTTGATGACTCAGAGTTTGAATTTCCCAGGGACGAGTCAAGGCTTATTTTGTGTGACCCAGCCATTGGCCTGGAGAAGAAGCAGGTCTCTATCCTGGAACGCTGGCTAGCCGACCAGCAATAAGGGGTGCTACCCAGCTGGCCTGAATAAACTGCCTGAATAGATCCCCAATGGCCTGGGCATCTGCGAGGGCAAGATGCCTGGGACCGGACTGGTTTGATACTGTGAATTCCACTGCTGGGTGAGGTCTCCCGTCAACCAACTGCGTATGGAACCTAATTTCCAACTGGGCTTTTTCCTCAAATACCTCTCTGGTAACGACCTCAAGCACATTGGGCTTCTGGAAGGGGTTCTCCATCTCGTCAAAGAGGCCGTGAACCAGCGTTATCCACTCGCTGTCCTCAGTGGTGCCGAACTTCTCAGCATTGGCCTTGATCATCATGACCGTCTTCTGACTGCCCGGCGGACCGAATACATAGATGTGTCGCATGTCAGGCTTGAAGAAAAAGAAGCGACTTACCCACCGAAAAGGTCATTGAGCTTTTGCTTTGCGTCGTCTGAAGGCTTGCCTTGTCGGGGCTCCACCTTTGGATATTCCTCCGCTATACGGTCTTCAAAGTATGTGGCCGGGTTGGGGGCATTACACAACCTTCGTACGACCTCCTCTGGCACGGGCTTAAAGGCCAGCACCCGTTTGCTGCGCCAATGGATCTCGAGGTAACGATCTCCAGAATCAAATGACACCTCGACAATCTCACCCGTAGAAAATCGCTTGATCATCGCTGGCTGCTGCCTTTTATCTGTTGGTCGATTAAGTCCTGTATCAAGGGCTCGCACTGACGGCACTTGTTGCAAATGCGCTCCCGGTCTCTGAGGTCTTCAACCGAGGCAACAGGATACCGTTGCAGGTATTCTTTGAGATCTTCCTCCCAGACACCGTTACATACGCAAATGACATCTGCCACTGGTGTTGACCTCCTGAGGCTTATTACCGCTACCCTCCTAATATTAGCCAGTTTAGGCGTCACGGGAAAAGAGATCACGGGGCGAGTAGTAGCGGTGGCCGATGGGGATACCGCCACTGTGCTGGCGGCA
>JBEDFV010000081.1:0-8307 GCA_041175005.1 Pseudomonadota bacterium | reverse complement strand
TCCCAATAATCAAGACCCGGGCATCCCCTGTGTCGATCATCCGATCATTCGGATGCACGCGAGCAGACTGGAAGCGATCCCAAAACGGCTTGAGCCTCTGATAGGCCCCCTCTGAGGCCGTGGTGAAGGGCGATGCAATCGCAAAACTCAGGCTCACAGCGATCGCCACCACCAGGAGCCAGTCGATGGGAAGCCACCCTTGATTCACGCCCAAGGCGGCAACGATGAGACCAAACTCAGAAAAATTCGCAAGGCTTAGTGCGGTAAACAAGGAGGTACGAGACCGCAGCCCGTAGCGGACCACAATGACGTAGTAGAGAAACGTCTTGACAGGCAGAAATAGGCAGAGGACCAAGGCAGCAATAACCACTTCCGTGGTGGGCAGCCCCTGCAACCCTATCGACAGAAAAAAACCAACCAGCATCAGCTCTTTGAAGTTCAAAAGCGATCGGGCGAGTTCAGCCGCCTTGGGATGATTCGCAATCACCACACCAAGAATCAAAGCGCCCAGGTCGCCTTTCAGACCCACGGCGTAAAAGTACTCATAGCCGACAGCCAGCGCAAAGAAAAGACCGCTCAACACAAGCAGTTCTCCATGTCCCGCGGAATCGAGTAGGCGGTAGAGAAGCGCACGTACTGCAGGCAGGGCGAGTAAAAAGATGGAAAACGCCCAGAGTGTGGGATAACGCCCCTCACTGATCGCGAGGAAAATAACGGCGAATACATCCTGCATCACCAGAATTCCGATCGCGACCTTCCCGTAAAACGCCGCCATATCGCCCTTTTCCTCCAACACCTTGACGGCAAACACCGTGCTTGAAAAGGACAACGCAAAGCCCAGACCGACCATGGCCGGGAGAGAGAGATTTAAAAGAGGGGAAGGGTATATCTGTTGCCCGACCCACAAAATGCCCGTAAAGAAGACGGTCGAGGCCACGACATGGGCGATCGAACTTCCCCAGATCTCGGCCTTTGCGAGCGCACGCAGATCGAGCTTGAGTCCAATACTGAAAAGCAGCAGCGTCACTCCGAGATCGGCCACCAGTTGTAGTCCCGTCGGAGCCGAGAATCCCGCGAGGTTATAGGCAAAGCCCGCAGCTAAGAACCCAACCATGGGCGGCAGGCCCACGCGACTCAACAAGACCCCAAAAAGAAACGCAAATCCCACCAACGTTACGAGCATAGCGGTACTGCACCCCCCGACGAGTTACTCCAGCTTACGGTAGCGATCATAGCGAAGAGGGGCCCAATGTCTGCAGCCACGGACGAGGGGAAAGGGGCGCGGTAACCGCATTTTCGGCTTCGTCACGATTGCCCGTACACTAGCGGACTTGGTATTTTTGAGCCCTCCTTCACTGCGTTGATAAGCCTGCAGCCAACGTGTTGGCTGATTAAACACACCGGAGGTAGGGTAATCAACTGAGCGAGAAGACAATGCTATTGCTAGAAGGATTCTGGTTTGTTGCCGGCTTGGCAGCTCTTGTGGTTGGCGCCGACACACTGGTGCGCGGGGCCTCTAAACTGGCCCTCTCTTTTGGGCTCTCGCCCCTTGTGGTCGGCCTCACCATCGTCGCCTTTGGTACGAGCGCGCCCGAAATGGCCGTATCCGTTGACGCAGTACTTGGTGGAAAGACCGACATCGCTGTCGGTAACGTCGTGGGCAGCAATATCTTCAACGTACTCTTTATCTTGGGTGCCAGTGCACTCATCGTGCCACTGGTGGTGCATATTCAGCTCATTCGGCAAGAAGTGCCCATTATGTTGGGCGGCAGCCTGTTGCTTGTCGCCTTCTGTCTTGATGGATATGTCTTTCTCTGGGAGGGCATGGCCCTCCTACTGGCCCTGTTTGCCTACACCGGATTTCTGGTGGTGCAGTCTCGACGCCAGACCGCCTCAGAGGTAAAGGAATATGAAGAGGAGATTCATCCCTCGGCGCCAGGGTCCTGGGATTCTTCCGTCTGGGTGCAGCTCGCCCTCGTGGTGGTAGGGCTTGCCTTGCTCGTGGTTGGGGCCGACTGGCTGGTGAATGCGGCGGTCGCCTTTGCAAGGGCCTTTGGTGTAAGCGACCTGGTCATTGGTCTGACCATCGTTGCAGCCGGTACCTCAATGCCCGAGGTGGCCACCTCGATTGCGGCAGCCCTCAAGGGCGAACGCGACATCGCGGTGGGTAATGTCATAGGCAGCAATACCTTTAACGTACTCGGCGTGGTGGGCCTAAGTGGCGTAGCCGCCGGTACCACGGGCCTCACCATCGACCCCTCCGTTCTCACCTTTGACCTCTGGGTCATGCTGGCGGTCTGTTTTGCCTGCCTACCGATTTTCATTACAGGCCAAGAAATCTCCCGCTGGAAGGGGGCGCTCTTCCTGTTCTACTACCTGGCCTATGTCACCTACCTCGTCTTAGCAGCACAACAGCATCGGGCCATCGACACCTACTCAGCTGCCATGATTGGATTTTTTATCCCCTTAACCATCATTACGCTTGTTGTGGTCTGGCTTAGGCAGCCCAAGGCCTAAAAGGGGCCCGCGAAGCCTGCCACGCGCAAGCACTACGAGCCTTGTGAGCCTTACAACACCGATGCCACATCTAGGCTCTGCCTTCGACGAGCCTCGACCTGCCCTACTTCAGGTGCAGGCAATTCATAAGTCTTTCGGTAGCCATCAGGCGGTCAGAGATCTGTCCTTCGAGATCCGGCCCGGAGAGTGCCTTGGCATGATCGGACCCAACGGTGCAGGTAAGACCACCACGCTTAAGATCTGTCTCGGGCTTGCGCGGCCGGATAAAGGACATGTGATGGGACTGGGACTTCCGTTGCCGCAGGAGGCCCGGAGATTTCGCAGTCGTATCGGCGTAGTGGGGCAATTCGATACCCTAGACCCCGATTTCAGCTGCGAAGAGAATCTTCTTGCCTACGGCCGCTACTTTGGCCTTCCCAGCGCCGTCATTGCGTCGCGTATTCCCGATCTTCTCGAGTTTGCAGCGCTCCGACACAAGGCCTCTGCGCGGATTTCCGAACTCTCGGGGGGTATGAAGCGACGACTGAGTCTTGCCCGCGCACTAATAAACGACCCCGAACTGCTGCTGCTCGATGAACCCACTACGGGGCTCGACCCCCAAGCACGGCACCTCATATGGGAACGCCTCGGGATGCTAATTAAGCAAGGAAAGTCAATCTTACTGACCACACACTTCATGGAAGAGGCCGAACGCCTCTGTGACCGACTTCTGCTTATCGACCAAGGCCAGACCATTCTCACAGGAACCCCCTCGGCCCTCATTTCTCAGGAAGTTGAACCGCATGTCGTCGAAGTGATCTCCTCAGTGCCCCTACCCAGTGAGGTCCTTGCATCTCTGTCGTGCCATGCCCAGCGTACCGAGCAATCTGGCGATGCGTTGTTTTTCTACACCCATGATGTACACCCATTGCTCTCTGCGTTAGAGAGTCATCCGCATCTCCGTGTGCTGCATCGACCCGCCAACTTAGAAGACCTCTTTTTAAAACGCACTGGGCGACAGATCCGGGAGGCCCACTAATGCGCGGGCTGGTGGACATGCAGTGGGGTTGGGCGGCGGTCTTTCGGCGCAACTTTCTTGTCTGGAAAAAGCTCTTCTGGCCGAGTCTCATCGGCAATATTGCCGAGCCGCTCTTTGTCCTGGTTGCCTTTGGCTACGGCATTGGGGCATTAGTGGGTTCGGTTACCCTCAACGGAGAAGCCATTCCCTACATTCTTTTTCTGGCGAGCGGGTCGATCTGCATGAGCAGCATGAATGCCGCCTCGTTCGAGGCCCTCTATTCTGCCTATTCCCGGATGGGCCCCCAGAAGACATGGGAGGGCATTCTGAATGCCCCAGTAAGCCTTGATGAGATCGTCTTTGCTGAAATGGTCTGGGCCGCCTTTAAAGCATTGTTTACTGCCACAGCCATTCTGGCGGTCATGGTGGCCTTAGATATCTCGCGCAGCCCTATGCTTCTTCTCGCCTGGCCCCTGCTCTTCCTGGTCGGCCTGTGTTTCTCAAGCCTCGCACTCATCTTTAATGCGCTAGCAAAGGGCTACGACTTCTTTACCTACTACATCACGCTCTTTCTCACCCCCATGACGTTCTTATCGGGGGTCTACTTCCCCAGGGAGCAGCTGCCCTCTTGGCTCTTTGCATTCTCGGAATGGCTTCCGCTCACCGCTGCGGTGTCCTTGATTCGCCCCTTCTTTATGGGCCACTGGCCCGCCACATGGCTTTCAGACCTTGGCCTTCTCCTTTGCTACACCGCGCTTGGCTTTTTTCTGGCGCTCTGGCTTACGCGCCGCCGGTTTAAGATCTAGTGTCGGCATCGCGCTCACACCTCGGATGCACGCAAAAAAATCTTACTTCTGCGCCCAGCCCTTAAAAGGGGCGTAGTAGGCGCGAATCTCGGCCATGTCGGCGTCGATGTCACCGGTCGGAAAGAAGAGTTGTGCCGCACCACAGGTACGTCTGCCATGATCCATATAGGCCATGATCACCGGGACTTCCGCGCCCAGAGCAATGTAGTAGAAACCGGTCTTCCACCGCTCCACGGCGCTGCGGGTACCCTCAGGCGGTACGATCAGCAGTAACGGACGAGAAGTCTCTTTAAAGCAACGAATCGCGGCTTCCACAAGATTTGCCGAGCGGCTGCGATCGACCGCAATGCCCCCTAGCCAGCGCATCAGACCGGAAAATGGAAACCGAAAGATCTGCATCTTTCCGAGCCAATGCACCTTACGCCCCATTGCAAAGGCGGCCATGAGTGCATAAGGGAGATCCCAATTGCTTGTATGTGGTGCAGCAATAACCACCGCCTGACTGGTCTCGGCGGGAAACTCACCAGCAAACTGCCAGCCAAGTGCATAAAACACGCGCCGACAACTCCATCGCAAGACCGGGCTGAGAAGCGGGGTGTCGAAAATCGTGAATCGGGCGGGCTGAAAGACGGTCTGAGAATCCATGATGGATGCTTTTATATTGTTCTATTGAGATTACCGGATGGGGACGGAAAAGGAGAAATTAGCGCTGCTCGGCATTAAGCACTGCGCGGATTTCGGGAATAAGTTCACTCGCCGTCAGCCCCAACACGCCCCCAAGGCGACCGACTAGCCTATCCGCGGCGAGGCCATGGATACGTACGGCGTGCGTTGCTGCAAGATCGGGCCGAATTCCCTGGGCCACGAGCGATCCCATAAAGCCAGCCAGCACATCGCCCGTGCCTGCAACTGCAAGCGATGGATTGCCGGTCTGGTTCATTACGATGGGCTGCCCAGGAGAGGCAATCAGCGTCTGATAGCCCTTAAGCACCACATGCACATGGTATTTCTCCACAAGCGCGGTCGCTGCAGAAGGCCGATTGGCCTGAATATCAGAGACCGTCACGCCGAGAAGTCGTGCGGCCTCACCGGGATGGGGCGTCAGGATAGTGGGCGCTGCTCTCTCTTGACAGAGCGCGGTAAGGGCCGAATCGGTACTGAGCAGATTCAAGCCATCGGCATCAATCACAAGCGGGGCGCCGCTCAGAAGTAACTTCTCAAAATATGTTGCCGCAGGTGGCGATATACCCAGACCAGGCCCTGCCAGCCAGGTAGTAATGGGTTTTTCGTGGCAGTGGTCTGCCGCGATCACCATGAGCTCGGGCATCAGCGCATCAAGGACATAGCCATCGGCCAACGATGACCGAACGACAAAGACCCGCCCTGTGCCTGTCATAAGGGCAGCGCGCGCACTTAAGAAGGCTGCACCCACGGTACCGGTGGTACCACCCAAAACGCCAAGGCTGCCGTGGTCAGCCTTGTTTGCATCAAGGGCTCGGGATAGTAGGAGGGCGCTCATGATCTGTCAGGCCAATGCGCACGCGCAGAAGACACCACGCTAAGCCGAGGCAGGCAACGATGCGGCCAGGCGCCAGCCGGCATCCGCGAGAACCCGAGCGCGTTTACCCACGCTGTGTGCATCTGCTGAAGCGGCATTACCCCCTTCCGCCCGAAAACGGATTCCTTGGAGGATCGCCGCCAGGCGAAACATATTGAAGGCGATCAGGTACTCCCAGTGAGCAGGCGGTTCGCGACCTGTCAATCGGCACCAGGCTTGGAGATGCTCCCGCTCCGAAGGTATACCCAGCCGCTGCAGATCATGTTCACGCATACCGCGAAACTCATCGAGGGTAAGGCGCCAGGCCATACAGTGATAGGCGAAATCCACCTCAGGATCCCCTAATGTCGAGAGTTCCCAGTCGATGACAGCAAGCACTCGCGGCTCGGTTGGGTGAAAGAGCATATTGTCGAGACGCAGATCGCCATGGACAAGGCCCGTGGAGGATGACGTCGGTGCATGCGCATGGAGCCAGTCGATGAGTCGATCCATTGACTCGATTGTCTCGGTCTGGGTTGCGCGGTACTGGGTTGTCCACCGCTGTAATTGACGCGTGCGGTAATTCTCCGCCCGCCCAAAATCTTGCAGACCCACCCCCTGCGGATCGACCGTATGGATCGCCGCAGCAACACGCTGCAGTTCTGCGTATATTGCCGTGCGCTCCTCCACCTGCATACTCGGCAGGCTGGGGTCCATGAAGACACGTCCTTCAACAAACGACATCACATAAAAGGCGCGGCCAATCACGGTGGGATCAGTGCAGAGTGCCACCATATTCGGTACCGGAACATCGGTATTCGCTAAAGCCCGCATGACGCGGTATTCACGGTCTACGGCATGGGCCGAGGCGAGCAGCACGCCAGGCGGCTGGCTGCGCAAGACCCAGTGTTTCTCACCCGAACTCACCCGATAGGTAGGGTTTGACTGCCCGCCGGAGAGCGTTGTGAAACACAACTCGTCGTTGAACGGGCCTACTGCACCCACCCACCATTGCGCTATCGCCTCTTGCTCGCGTGGGCTCATAGGCTCCCCACCAGATGCCCGCCGTCAGCATAAAGTACGCTGCCCGTCATAAAAGATCCGGCGGGGCTACAGAGTAGTAACAAGGGGCCATCAAGATCAGTAGGTTCACCAAACCGCTGCTGCGGAATGCGGCCCCGGAGGCGCTCGCCCGCTGCGCTGTCGAGAAAACTGGCATTGAGATCGGTACGCACATATCCAGGCGCCAGCGCATTGACGCGGATCCCGTGTCGCGCCAACTCTAGGGCCATCTGCTGCGTGAGATGAATCAGACCTGCCTTCGAGGTCGCATAGGGCGCTACGCCGCCAGCGACACGAGCGCCGGTAATCGAGGCGATGTTCACCAGGGTTCCCCCCAGACCTGCGGCCACGCGGTGTCGGGCCCAGGTCTGACCGACCAGCCAGGCCCCTTTCAGATTCGTGTCAATCACCTGATCCCAGTCGGCTTCGGTCTGTTCGAGTAGCGGCCTAGAAACGGCTACTCCTGCACAGTGGACAACAATATCGGGAAGCTGTCCCTCGTGGCTCAGCCGCTCCATCAGTGTACTCACACTCGAGGAATCGCAGACGTCCAGCGGTGCAGAACACGCACTGCCACTCTCTTTACGTATGGCTTCAACGGCGCTTTCTAGCCGGTCTGTGCGCCTGGCAGCGAGAATCACTTCGGCCCCCGCTCTTGCCAACGTCTCTGAAAAATGACGTCCCAGCCCACTGCTCGCACCCGTCACAAGCGCACGTTGCCCATCTAGCCGGAAATTAGGAAGGCCTGTCATGGTACAGACCTCGGTACATCGCCCTTCATCAAGTGCTTTGCGATGCTCCAACGATGAACCTCCGATGGACCATCGTAAATACGAAAACCACGTATGTCGGCGAAGATACGTGCAACGATGGTCTCGCCAGTGACCCCCTGGCCACCGAGCACCTGCACGCAACGATCTACCACCCGCCAGACGGCCTCAGAGACGATCACCTTTGCACGGCTGGAATCTTGTAAACCCAGACCGCCCTGATCAAGCACCCAGGCAGCATGCCAGGTGGCAAGGCGTGCCAGATGCAGATCCATGACATTGTCAGCCAGCGCAAAACCCACCCCCTCGTGCTGCCCAATCGGTCGGCCAAAGGCCTCACGTCTGCGGGCATAGTCGAGGGCCACATCGTGCGCCCGCCGGGCGGCCCCAAGCCAGCGCATGCAATGGGTAAGCCGCGCGGGTGAGAGCCGTACCTGCGCATAGCGATAGCCCTGCCCCACCTCTCCTAACACGTCAGCAGGCCTGACACGCAGATTCTCAAACCGCAGCACGGCATGCCCCCCCGGGAAGCATCGGTCAAGGGTATCCATGCATCGCTCCAGCACGATACCCGGTGCATCCATCGGCGTGAGAAACATGGTGGCACCCATACTGGGC
>JBEDFV010000080.1:0-2845 GCA_041175005.1 Pseudomonadota bacterium | reverse complement strand
GATGCAATCCATCCTGCCGGGCACTGTTATAGCCGGTCTTGCGGTACCAATGGTGGTGGAACATCGGCCGATAATTATTGACAGTGCTGGGGCTGCGGGTAGGTTTTCTAAAAGTCGAGTTAACCGGATGAGGGCACAATGGCGCGACACCTAATCACGGCTTCGGCGCAAATGGGACCAATTTCCAAATCCGAAACTCGCAAAGACACCGTGGCCCGCCTCGTGGCAATGATGCGCGAAGCACATGGTCGTGGGGCTAAGTTGGTGGTCTTTACCGAAATGGCGTTGACCACTTTTTTTCCACGCTGGTTGATCGAAGACGAGGCTGAGCTGGACAGCTACTATGAAACCGCAATGCCCTCGCTTGCCACTCAACCACTGTTTGACGAGTCGGCAAAGCTGGGGATCGGTTTCTATTTGGGCTACGCCGAACTTGTGGTCGAAGGCGGGGTAAAGCACCGCTTTAACACGTCAATTCTAGTCGATCAGACCGGCAAGATTGTTGGAAAGTATCGCAAGGTGCACCTTCCGGGTTGGGCAGAGCCACTACCAAACCGGCCCTTTCAACATCTGGAAAAGCGCTATTTTGAGCCCGGAGATCTTGGCTTTCCTGTCTGGCGCACGATGGGTGGCATCATGGGCATGTGCATCTGCAATGACCGTCGCTGGCCCGAAACCTACCGCGTGATGGGTCTGCAAGGGGTGGAGATGGTTATGCTGGGTTACAACACGCCCTTTGGCCATCTGAATAGCGAGCCGATGGACAGCCTAACCCTTTTCCATAACCATCTGTCGATGCAGGCAGGGGCCTATCAGAACGCAACTTGGGTCGTTGGCACCGCGAAATGTGGCAACGAGGAGGGGTCGAAGATGGGTGGCCAGTCCGTAATCGTTGCCCCAAGTGGAGAGATTGTGGCGCAAGCCGTTACCGTCGAAGACGAAGTAATCACCGCGAAATGTGACCTCGATATGGGGCGCATGTATAAGGACACCGTTTTCAACTTTGCCCAGCACCGTCGGCCCGAGGCGTATACCCTCATCACCGAACGTGCGGGGGCAATTCTGCCGGAGTAGGCCATGACCACAGTTATCAAAGGCGGCATGATCGTCACCCATGACCGGACCTACAAGGCCGATGTGCTGGTTGAGGGTGGCGTGATTACAGCCATCGGGCAGAACCTTGTGGGCGATACCCTGATTGATGCGGAAGGCGCCTATGTGATGCCCGGCGGAATCGATCCGCATACGCATCTGGAGATGCCGTTCATGGGCACCTCCACCGCCGAGACGTGGGAAAGTGGCACCTTTGCCGCTGCAAGCGGTGGCACGACAATGATCGTCGATCACATCATTTCCAACCCAACCGACTTACTCGGTCCGTTGGGACTGTGGGAAGAGAGAGCGGCCCGTCAGGCCAGCATCGACTACGGCTTTCACATGTCGATAACTGGCTGGTCGCAGGAAGTCTGGGCGCAGATGGCCGTTTGCGTTGACCGTGGGGTGAACACATTCAAGCATTTCATGGCCTACAAGGGCGCATTGATGGTGAATGATGATGAGATGTACGCAAGCTTTTCGCGCTGCCGTGAGTTGGGGGCGATCCCACTTGTCCATGCAGAAAACGGTGACCTGATCGCCGGTTTGCAGCAAAAACTTCTGGCCGAAGGCAACAGAGGTCCGGAAGCGCACGCCTACTCCCGCCCCGCGACGGTCGAGGGTGAGGCCACAAACCGTGCGATCATGATCGCAGATGCGGTGGGAGTGCCGGTCTACATCGTGCACACCTCCTCTGAAGAGGCACATGAGGCCATTCGTCGTTGGAAACAGGCAGGCACGCGGGTCTGGGGCGAGCCTTTGGTTCAGCATCTGCTGTTGGACGAAGGTGAATATGCCAATCAAGACTGGAACTATGCTGCCCAGCGGGTGATGAGCCCTCCGTTTCGCAGCAAACGGCATCAGGACAGCCTTTGGGCGGGACTTGCAGCAGGCACGCTATCGGTGGTGGCGACCGACCATTGCGCCTTTACCACCCAGCAAAAGCAGATGGGGCGCGGCGATTTCACCAAGATCCCGAATGGCACCGGGGGTCTGGAAGACAGGCTTTCACTCTTGTGGACGCATGGTGTTGCGACCGGGCGGATCACGATGAATGAATTTGTGGCCGTCACATCAACGAACATCGCGCAAATCCTTAACATTTACCCCCAGAAGGGTGCGATTGCCGTTGGCGCGGATGCCGATATCGTCGTATTCGACCCGGCGGCCAGCAAGACCATCTCTGCATCGACCCAAAAATCTATCATTGATTATAACGTGTTCGAAGGCTTCACCGTCACTGGCCTGCCTCGATACACGCTATCGCGCGGCACGGTGCTTTGGGGACCGAACGGTGGCCAGCCGCAACCCGGGCATGGTCGGCATGTGATGCGCACGCCAAACCCGCCAGTTTCGCGAGCCTACTCACAATGGCGCGATCTTATCGCCCCACGTCCAGTCGTGCGTGATGAAAGCCTGATGCCCATCGGGGTCTAGGTGTTTGATCCAACAGTTTGATGGAGTCATCCTTTCGCAGGAATGGAAGGAAGCACTGTGGGACACAGTTTGTCACGAGAGAGCCACGATCGAGCCAGCGCGGCGCCATCGGTTTGAGCCCGCGTGCGAGGGCACGCCTACAGAGCAGCACTACAGCGACCGCAAGTTTCGCTGGCGCAGACAAGCCGGGAGCTTGGCATCAACCCCAAGACGGTAGCGAAGTGGCGCAAGCGGGCGACGGTCGAAGGTGCCGCATCGATAGATGCAAGCGTCGCTTCGAGTTCATAGTAAACACGTTCGCTGCCTATTTTAG
>JBEDFV010000079.1:0-7519 GCA_041175005.1 Pseudomonadota bacterium | reverse complement strand
TGAAGGCCGAAGATTCACTCGGCCCCGTGGCGACCCGCCTGGCTGAGCTCTTGGGCCGTAAAGTACCCGTGATTACCCATTGGGTGGAGGGCGGTTTTGCGGTGAAGCCGGGCGATGTGGTCATGCTGGAGAACTGTCGCGTGAACAAGGGCGAGAAAAAAGACGACGAGGCCCTGGCCAAGAAAATGGCCGCACTCTGCGATGTCTATGTGAATGATGCCTTTGGCACGGCACATCGCGCCGAGGCCACCACCCATGGCATGGCGCAGTTTGCGCCCGAGGCCTGCGCGGGGCCGCTGATGGCAGCGGAGCTCGATGCGCTGGGTAAGGCGCTGCAGTCGCCAAAGCGCCCGCTCGTGGCCATTGTCGCGGGCTCAAAAGTGTCTACGAAGCTCACGATCTTGAAATCACTCTCCGCCAAGGTGGACCAGCTGATTGTCGGTGGCGGTATCGCCAATACCTTTATGGCAGCCTGTGGTCTGCCCATTGGCAAGTCGTTGGCTGAGACAGATCTCATTCCCGAGGCCAAGGAGATTATTGCGGCCATGAAGGCCCGCGGTGCGGAGGTGCCCATTCCCGAAGATGTGGTGGTGGCCAATGAGTTTTCCGCCCAGGCCCGTGCGAACAAGGTCTTGGCCGATCAGGTGGCCAGTGATGATCTGATCCTCGATATCGGCCCGCGTACCGCGGCGCGTCTGGCGGGCATCGTGGCCCAGGCCGGTACGATTGTCTGGAACGGGCCCGTTGGAGTCTTTGAGATCGACCAGTTCTCAGGCGGCACCCGAACGCTCGCCTCGGCGATTGCCCATTCTCCTGGGTTCTCGATTGCCGGCGGGGGTGACACCCTGGCCGCCATTGCCAAATACAACATTGCCAATCAGATCGATTACATCTCCACCGGGGGAGGTGCCTTCTTAGAATTTCTTGAGGGGAAAACCCTGCCGGCGGTTGCCGCCCTCGAGGCCCGGGCGTGACCGCTGTCGTGCGGGCCACCAAGATTGTGGCCACGCTCGGCCCAGCGAGCAGCAGCGCCGAGCAGATCGCTGCACTGGTCGCGGCGGGGGTGGATGTCTTTCGGCTCAACTTCTCTCATGGGTCGGCCCAAGACCACCTGAGTCGGGCCGCCCTGATTCGTGAGACGGCCGCCGCGCAGCAGCGCGATGTGGGCATTCTTGCCGACCTGCAGGGGCCGAAGATTCGGGTAGGCAAGTTTGCCCAGGGGAAAGTCTCTCTGCAGGTGGGCGCCCGATTTCGGTTTGATATTGACTGTACCGAGGGTGACGAGACCCGCGTGGGTCTGGACTATCCCGAACTCGTCCATGATGTCCATGCTGGGGACACGCTGCTCTTAAACGATGGCCTGATCTCGATGCGGGTGGAGGCAGTGGGCCCCCGCACCATCGACTGCACGGTGCTCGAGGGGGGCGTGCTGTCTGACCGCAAGGGCATTAATCGTCAGGGGGGCGGGCTCTCTGCCCCGGCGCTGACCGACAAAGACAAGGCCGACCTTCTGGTGGCGGCCCAGATGCAGGCCGACTACCTTGCGGTCTCTTTTCCGAAGTCGGCCGCCGATATGCACGAGGCCCAGGCGCTTCTGGATGCGGCCGGTTCAAAGGCACTGACCATCGCCAAGATTGAGCGCGTAGAGGCCATAGAGAATCTCGCTGAGATTGTGGAGGCCTCCAGGGGCATTATGGTCGCCCGGGGCGATCTGGCCGTGGAGGTGGGTGATGCCGCGGTACCTGCGCTACAGAAAAAAATGATTCGCCTGGCCCGAGAACTCAACCGTGTCACGATTACGGCCACCCAGATGATGGAGTCGATGATCTCGTCTCCCGTACCCACCCGTGCCGAGGTCAGTGATGTGGCCAATGCGGTGCTCGATGGCACCGATGCGGTCATGCTCAGTGCCGAGACAGCCGCAGGCGCCTACCCCGTACGCACGGTAGAGGCCATGGTGCGCATCTGTCTGGAGGCCGAGAAATTTGCCGACCGCACCCTAGACAGCCATTTTCTGAACCGCACCTTCTCGCGGGTGGACCAGTCGATTGCCATGGCCAGCCTTTTCACCGCTCGCCATCTGGACGTGAAGGCCCTGGTGGCGCTGACCCAGTCGGGGGCCACGGCGCTTTGGATGTCGCGCCTCAATGCGGGGGTGCCGATCTATGCGCTGACACCGGAGGAGGGCAGCCGGCGGCGCATGGCCTTGTATCGCGATGTAGAACCGCTCATGTTCGATTTCGAGGGCACGGACCGCGAGACCTTGCTCGCCCAGGCCGAGCAACGGCTGGTCGATGCCGGGGTGGTGCAGGCGGGAGATCGCATCATTGTGACCATCGGCGAGCCGATTGGCCAGTCCGGGGGCACGAATACCATGAAGATCGTGCAGGTCAGCGCCCGGCCTTCGGCCCGGTTTTCCCCGCATAATCCTTAGTCTTATCGTTTTTTAAGAGGAGTGGCTGTTTATGCCTTTGGTTTCTATGCGCCAACTGCTCGACCATGCGGCGGAGCAGGGCTATGGGATTCCCGCATTCAATGTAAACAACCTCGAGCAGGTGCAGGCGATTATGGCCGCGGCCAGCGAGGTCGATGCACCGGTGATCATGCAGGCAAGCGCTGGGGCACGAAAGTACGCCGGCGAAGACTTCTTAAAGCACCTGATTCAGGCTGCTCTTGAGGCCTATCCGAAGGTGCCGGTGGTCATGCACCAAGACCACGGGCAGAGCCCCGCCGTCTGCAAGGGGGCGATTGATCTGGGCTTCTCTAGCGTCATGATGGATGGGTCCTTAGAGACCGACGGTAAGACCATTGCCAGCTATGACTACAACGTCTCGGTCACCTCCGAGGTGGTGAAGATGGCCCATGCTCTGGGGGTGTCAGTCGAGGGAGAACTTGGCTGCCTGGGGTCTCTGGAGACCATGAAGGGCGATAAGGAAGACGGCCACGGCACGGAGTCCGCCATGACCCGTGATCAACTCTTAACCGACCCCGAGCAGGCGGCAGACTTTGTGCGCAAGACGCAACTCGATGCCTTGGCGATTGCCATCGGTACAAGCCACGGCGCCTATAAGTTTTCGCGCAAGCCCACCGGTGACATTCTGGCCATCGACCGCATCAAAGAGATCCATCGTCGTATTCCCACCACCCATTTGGTCATGCACGGATCGTCCTCCGTTCCCCAAGAGCTGCTCGAAGAGATTCGTCAGTACGGAGGCGAGATGAAGGAGACCTATGGCGTGCCCGTGGAAGAGATTCAAGAGGCCATCAAACACGGGGTGCGCAAAATCAACATTGATACCGACATTCGTCTGGCCATGACGGCTGCGGTGCGAAAGTTTATGGTGCAGAACCCATCGCATTTTGATCCTCGTGATTTTTTGAAGCCTGCCCGTGAGGCGGCCAAGCAGATCTGCAAGGCACGCTATGAGCAGTTTGGCTGCGCGGGGCAGGGCAGCCGCATACAGCCACGTCCGCTGACGGACATGGCCCGACAGTATTCTTCGGGATCTCTGGCCCAGCGTGTCGATGCGTGAATCCCGCATTCGGTCTCTGCCGCTGCTCGGCAGGGGCAAGGTGCGCGACCTCTATGCGGTGGGTGACGACAAGCTGCTGATGGTCGCCACCGACCGGCTTTCGGCCTTTGATGTGGTCATGGCCGAGCCCATTCCCGATAAGGGCGTCATTCTCAACCGCATGTCGGAATTCTGGTTTCACCGGCTTGCCCACGTTATTCCCAATCACCTCACGGGAATCGACCCAGAATCGGTTGTGCAACCCTCTGAGGTGGATGAGGTGCGGGGCCGTGCGGTGGTCGTCAAGCGCCTTCGGCCCTTGCCTATTGAGGCCGTGGTGCGCGGCTATCTGATCGGGGGCGGATGGAAGGATTACCAGGAAACGGGGTCGGTCTGCGGCATTCGGCTGCCCGCGGGTCTGCGTCAGGCTGCCCGACTGCCCGAGCCGATCTTTACGCCGGCCCATAAGGCGGAGGCGGGTGCCCACGATGAAAACATCTCGTTTGACGAGGTGGTTGCCCGCATCGGGGCCGACCGGGCCGAGGAGGTGCGGCGTGTGAGCCTTGCCCTCTATAGAGAGGCGGCCGACTATGCGCTGACCCGCGGCATCATCATTGCCGACACCAAGTTTGAGTTTGGCCTTGATGCTGCGGGCGTCTTGCACCTGATGGACGAGGTACTGACCGCCGACTCTTCGCGGTATTGGCCTGCCGATCAGTACCGTGAAGGCATCAGCCCCCCGAGTTTTGATAAGCAGTTTGTGCGCGACTATCTGGAGACGCTGGACTGGCCTAAGACGCCGCCCGCCCCCACGCTGCCAGCCTCAGTGGTTGCAGACACGGCCGAAAAATACCGTCAGGCATTATCCCAGATCACTGGGGCAACAATGCCTCTGGTGGGCGTGGTCATGGGTTCACAGTCAGACTGGGAGGTGATGCAACATGCTGTCGAGGTCTTGCGACGGTTTGCGATTGCCCATGAGGTGCGGGTGGTCTCAGCCCATCGTATGCCCGATACGCTCTATGCATATGCTGAGGCGGCGTCGGCCCGTGGCCTGAAGGGCATTATTGCGGGTGCTGGTGGGGCGGCCCACCTGCCCGGCATGCTGGCAGCCAAGACCCCGGTGCCTGTCTTTGGGGTGCCGGTGCCTTCGAAGTATCTGCGCGGCGAAGACTCCCTGCTCTCGATCGTGCAGATGCCCAAGGGTGTGCCGGTCGCCACCTTTGCGATTGGTGAGGCGGGTGCGGCCAATGCCGCTTTGCATTTCGTGGCTACCTTGGCCACATACGACGCGGCCTTGGCACGTCAACTGGCAGGCTATCGGTCAGAGCAGACGGAGGCGGCCCAGGCCATGAACCGCACGGTAGGGCGCTAGGGGCTGTATCGCGTGCTTACTACGGCTCCTATTGCGCCCACCGTCACCATTGGCCTTCTCGGTGGGGGCCAACTCGGACGCATGATGATTCAGGCTGCGCACCGGCTGGGTGTGCGGGTGGTTGTGCTTGATCCGGATCCGCATGGGCCTGCGGGGCAGGTGGCTGACCAGGTGGTGGTCGGTGCCTACAACGACCCCGAGGCACTCACGGCGCTGGCCCAGCAGGCCACCGTCTTCACCACCGAGTTTGAGAATGTGCCCGCCTCTTCTCTGCGTTTCTTGGCCCAGTATGGGCCCACCTATCCGTCGGCCGACTGTGTGGAGATTGCCCAGGACCGTCGTCGTGAGAAGGCCTTTTTTCAAAAGGCGGGTGTGGGCGTGGGCCCTTTTATCGAAGTCATGCACGAAGAGGACCTGCGGGGGGCCCCGCCAACCATGTTTCCTGCCATTCTAAAGACCGCTGAGCTCGGCTATGACGGTAAGGGTCAGGCGGTTGTGGATTCGGCGCAGGCAGCCCGCGAGGTCTTTATTCGTCTCGGTCGTGTGCCCTGCGTCCTTGAACAGAAGCTCGCCTTGGCGCACGAGGTGTCGGTCATTCTGGCCCGCAATGCCGGGGGCGAAATGGCGGTCTTTCCTCTGGCAGAAAATGTCCATCGGAATGCGGTGCTCGATACGACCACGGTACCGGCCCAGGTCTCTGAGGCGGTTGCCGAGCAGGCCCGACAGGCGGCCCAGCGTATCGCCCAGGCGATGGACTATGTCGGCGTACTTGGGGTTGAATTTTTTCTGCTCCGTGATGGCCAGTTGCTAGTCAACGAAATGGCCCCGCGCCCGCACAACAGCGGCCACTTCTCGATTGAGGCCTGTGCCACGAGCCAGTTTGCGCAACAGGTGCGGATCTGCGCGAATATTCCCCTGGGCCCGACGACCCTGAAGTTTTCCGCACGGATGACCAATCTCTTGGGCGACCTCTGGTTTCCGAAGGGTCCGAAGGGCCCGGTGGTGGAACCCGATTATGCTGCGCTTACCCGCGAGCAGGGCAGTGTGTTGCACCTCTATGGGAAGTCCGAGCCACGGCCCGGGCGCAAGATGGGCCACATCACCCAGCCCTGGGTAGTGGCCTAACCCTCACGGCGTCTCTCAGTAATTCGCGCACAGATTGGCCTTGACGACGGTGGTTCAGTGCCTTCGACCCTCTGACGCGGTCGTCGCCCAGGCGGCTCGGTCTTTGTCCGCAGGCGGACTCGTCGTCTTTCCCACCGAGACGGTCTATGGTCTGGGGGCCGATGCGCTCTCTGAGGGGGCGGTCTCTAGAATCTTTCAGGCCAAGGGCAGACCCACCGATCATCCGCTGATTGTGCATCTGGCCGATGGCGCTGCCGCCGCAGGCCTCGCAGACCACTGGCCGAGGGCGGCAGACTGCCTTGCAAGGGCCTTCTGGCCTGGGCCCTTGACACTCATCGTACGTAAGTCTTCTCGCGTGCCGCTGGCAGTCACAGGTGGGCAAGACTCGGTGGGCCTGCGGGTACCTGCGCATCCGGTGGCCCAGTCGCTGCTCAAGGCATTCGCGGCCCAGGGCAGTGGGGCGGTCGCGGCCCCCTCTGCCAACCGGTTTGGCCAGGTGAGTGCCACACGGGCCGAGGATGTCGTGGCCCAGCTGTCCCCCTTTATGGCAGAGACCGATCTCATTCTTGACGGTGGTCCCTGCACGGAGGGGCTCGAGAGTACGGTTGTGGACTGCACCGCCCAGACACCGCGCATTCTGCGGCCAGGTGTCTTGGGGCGTGAGGCCATTGCGGTTGTGCTGGCCGCCTGCGGATTGGGGCTTGCCGCGCCGCTGCCGAAGACCCCCGACACCGCGGTGCCAAGGGTTTCCGGCAGCCTCGATTCTCACTATGCCCCGCGCACACCGCTCTGGGTCTTACCGGCTACCGCGCTGCGTGATCGGGTCTGTGGTTATGTTGCGCGACACCCACAGGCGCGGGTTGCCGCCTGGCTTTTTTCCGGCTGGCCCGATGCCCCTCCTGGGGTACACGTCGCTGTCGCCCCTGCAGACCCTATAGGTTATGGCCGGCTTCTCTATGCACAGTTAAACGACTGGGACCGGGCAGGATTTGACCTTCTGTGTCTTGAGGCGCCCCCGCCTCTCGCCGCCTGGGAGGCGGTGCACGACAGGCTTCGGCGGGCGGCCTTCTGAGCGGCGATAATCACGCGTATGGATTACGAAATTATTCCGGTGACCCCTTTTCAGCAGAACTGCTCTCTGGTGGTCTGTCCCTTCACGCGTAAGGCGGCCTTTATTGATCCCGGTGGCGATATTGATCAGCTCGAAGCAATCGCCGAACACGCGGGGGTAGAGATTGAAAAGATTCTGCTCACCCATGGCCACATCGACCACTGCGGCGAGGCGGGGTTGTTGGCCGAGCGGCTTGGTGTGCCTATCGAAGGGCCACACAAAGACGACAAGTTCTGGATTGATCAGCTCCCCGCCCAGGGCAAGATGTTTGGCTTTCCGCCCCTAGAGGCCTTTACGCCCAATCGCTGGCTTGAAGATGGCGACACGGTGATGGTGGGTCAGCAGGCCCTAGAGGTTATTCATTGTCCTGGCCATACACCCGGGCATGTGGTCTTT
>JBEDFV010000078.1:0-4169 GCA_041175005.1 Pseudomonadota bacterium | reverse complement strand
GGCATAACGCAGGCCTTACCTGGGCCGCTCTTTAGTTTCACAGCGTTTCTTGGTGCGTCGCTTATGGGGCCCGCCGCAGACTGGATGACGCCCTGGGCGGGCGGATTGCTTGCGCTTGTAGCCACCTTTCTCCCGGCGTTTATTATTCTCGTTGGGGTCTTACCCTTTTGGGTCTCGGTGCGTGAAAGTCCGCGGGCCCGGTCGGCACTTGGGGGTGTCAATGCGGGTGTTCTTGGCCTGCTCTTGGCCACCTTCTATGACCCTGTCTTTGTGAGCGCGGTGGCCTGGCCGCAAGACATGGCGCTGGCACTCTTGGCCTTTGTGGCCTTGGTGTTTTGGCGTCTTCCCCCATGGCTGGTGGTGATCCTGGGGGCTGTGATTGGGGGGTTCTGGTTCTGATGCAGATCTATCAAGAAGATGTGGCCGCGATTCGGGCCGAGTTGGTTGCTGGGCTTGTAGCGTCTCAGCCTTACGTCTCGCCCAAGTATCTCTACGATGCCTTGGGTGCGCGCCTCTTTGAGGCTATTACGGAGCTACCGGAATACACCCCCACGCGACAGGAGGCAGAGATCTTTGGCCGGTCTATGCCAGAGATCGTTGGCGGCCTGCCCACGGGCTCATGCCTCATTGATCTGGGCGCAGGAAGTTGTCGTAAGGCCGCGCGGGTAATTCCCGTACTCAAGCCCGTGCAATATCTCGCCGTAGATATCTCTGTGGAGTTTATGGGCAATTGCCTAGAGGCGCTGCGTCGGGAGTTCCCGGGGCTGGCGGTCGAGGGTCTCGGCATCGATTTTTCGCAGGGGCTCTCAGCAGACGCCATTCAGGCCATGGTGCCGTCGGATCGGCCTCGGGTCTATTTTTATCCTGGGTCCAGTATTGGAAACTTTCATCCGGCAGAGGCCGAGGCGTTTTTGCGTGGGCTCATTTGCGATGGGGGTGCACAAGGGCTGGTGATTGGGGTAGATATGGTGAAGGATGTTTCTGCGCTAGAACTCGCCTATGACGACCCTCTGGGCGTAACGGCGGCCTTTAATCGCAATATGCTGCTTCATCTGAACAAGCGGCTTACCGCGAACTTTGATATTCGTGACTGGGACCATCGGGCGGTCTTCAACGTGGCAGAGAGTCGTATCGAGATGCACCTGGTGGCGCAACGAGACCTGTCGGTGCGATGGCCAGATGCTTCGCGTTCTTTTGCAAAAGGCCAGTGGATCCACACCGAGAATTCCTACAAGTACACGGTGGCGTCATTCTCAGCGCTGCTGGGGCGGGCAGGGTATGCGGTGGCGGGAGTGTTTCAGGACTCACACAAAGGATTCGCAGTGTTTGTCGCTCGCCCTTAACTGCGATTCTCATTGGCCGGTCTATGCCATGACCGGTCGCCTACTCGCGGCGTTCGCAACGCTCGTCGGTCGCCCGCTCACGTGCTTCCCGGCATTCTGCTTGCCGCTGCGCCTTCCGACCGAGGGTCTGCGGGGGTTATTTGCGACGAAACGGAGGTGGAGTCGCAAATCTCTCGCAGGGCCCGAGCGATTGCTACAACTGATTGTTGACCGTTCGAAAGCCTGCGAAGATATCAGCCCGGTGCGGCTTGTAGAAGTTGCGGAATCGCAGGTTACGAAGACGACTATTGGTAACCCACGAGGCGCCCTTCAGAACCTGATGGTCGCCAAACCACGGCACAGAATATTCCTTGTAGGGGTGCTCTTGAAAACCGTCAAACGGAAGGAACTTCGTTGCCGTCCATTCCCACACCGAGCCCCATAGAAAGTCATCGGGCGCCGCCTGGGCGGCCGCGACCCACTCTGCTTCGGTAGGTAGTCGCCTGCCTGACCACTGCGCCCAGGCTTGGGCCTCATAGAGGCTGACCTGAATCATCGGAAACCACTCGGGCACTGCGTGTGTTTCGCCAAACCATTGGCGGTAGAGACGACCGTCTTGAATTGAGAGGTGTCGGGGCCCATGCCCTTCTACGCTCGACCTCCAGGCCCAGCCCTCTGGCGTCCAGAGTTCGCTGCGCTGGTAGCCTTGGTCTTGCATGAATGCAGCGAATTGTCCGTGATTAACCGGAAGGGCATCAATCGAAAAATCCCCGAGCGCCTCGGAGAGTGCGTCGGCCTCGTTATCAAAATAAAAGGCCTGTGAAGACGGTGCAAGGGCAAATGATTGCGCTGGTATGGAGATCTGTGGCCTCTGCTTCCCAGCCTGTACCGCAAGGGCACGGTGTGCCTTCTGTACCGATTCTGATGCATCACGCCAAGGCGGCCTGTCGGTTCCCGGGAGCGGGAAGCCGAGATCCTGGGCCGTCATATAGAAGGCCTCGGCGTGCATGTCTTCGTGGGCAAGCGCCAGCCGATAAAAGTAACTTGTGTCGTCAACGCTATCGACCTGATGCTTCGTACCGGCTGCCTCCCATGCGGCTATGTCTGCGGTAAGGCATTCTTCCGTACGGTCTGCCACTTCCTGTAAGTACTGATGTATGCCGGTAATCCCCAAAAGGGGGAGTTGCCAACGGGTCTCGTGGGCGACGGTTGCCGAATTAAAGAGGCCATCGGCTGGAGCTAGGGCCGAAGGCAGGTGCGGTACCGCCGCGTACTTTTTTCCTCTCGACCGTTGCGGGTTACGTGCGATCCAGTAGTCAGTAAACCAGGCCACATGACCAAACTCCCAGAGCGGGGGGTTGAGGTTTTCTTGAAACGGGACGGCGAGTCTTTGGCTGTCTAGCGCGGCGCCAAAGCAGTCGAGCAGCGTGTGGCTCGTCCGCCGTGCCGCGCGCAGGTGCGAGGCGAGGTCTGTGACGGGAAGGGCGCGAAGGTCGTCGGACACGGGGCAATAGATTCTTGTTTCTGATTCCCCATGTTACTTTTCTCGTGTGCAAAGTAAACCTGCCCTTCTTATCGTCACCCCCTACGGCCCAGAAACAGGCTCTGGTAACTGGCGTACCGCTGAGCGCTATGCCCGGCTGCTGCAGGGGCAAGGAATCACTGTAGAGATTGCCGTAGGAATGCCCTCGGCCCAACAGATCGTTGCCACATCTGGCGCTTTGGTGCTGCATGCCCGCCGCAGCTACGCAGCAGCGGTAGCGCTGCAGCAGGCGCAGAAGCCCTATGGTGTTGTCCTGACCGGTACCGATCTCTATGCCGACCTTCCTGGTCTGACCACGCCCACCTTCTTGCAGCAGGCCATTGACACGATTACCCATGCGCGCCTGCTGGTGGGTCTGCAGCAGGAGGCCTGCAGTCGTATGCAGGCAAGCGATCTGCAAGCGCGCATACCCCACATGCCACCGTGCCGCGTACTTCTGCAGTCGGCCACAGCCGATGCAGATCTTCTGCATCGTTTACCGAGACCAGATCGGGCCAAGAACCCACGCCTGCTTATGGTGGGTCATGTTCGTCAAGAGAAAGATCCGCTCACAGGATTCATGGCGGTACTTACCCTGCCCGCAGGGGCCACCTTGCGGCATCTTGGGGGAAGCCTCGACGACACCCTCATGCAGGCCCTACAGTCTTTGGCAGACCAAGATCCGCAGCGCATGACTCTGCTTGGCCATTGTGATGCCAAAGCCGTACGAGAGGAGATGGCCAAGGCAGATCTTCTGCTACACACATCGGCTATGGAAGGCGGTGCCTTGGTGATTGCCGAGGCCTTTGGCCAGGGCCTGCCGGTAGTGGCCAGCCGGATTCCGGGGCATCTGGGTATCTTGGGTGATGACTACCCCGCCTACTTTACCCAGGGCGATGCGGAGGATTTGGCACGGCAGATTATGGCCTTCATGGGCGACAATACGGTGGCGAATGCTTGGCACGCAGCCTTGGTACAGCGCGCCCCAATGCTCTGTGACCCTGGGCGTGAGGCTCAGCAATTGGCAGAGATCGTGCAAGAGATCCTTTCATAGCAGGCGAACGACGATGACCGAGAGCCAGGAGCAACTCAACGAACTTATTACCCAGGCCACACCGGTGCTGATCATTGGTCTGATTCTTTTTATGGTCTTCATCGTCTTTTCTCTGGCCCGACAGTCCAAGGGCGGAAAGATGGCCTATTTTGTCCTGAGCCTTGCGCTGCTGTTGGGAACCAGTGGCTACGTGGCCAAGCTGGTGATCCAGCATTTTTTGAAGGTATAGGCCGATGCCCGCCAATGGGGAGACAGGTATGACCGGTGTAAC
>JBEDFV010000077.1:0-4487 GCA_041175005.1 Pseudomonadota bacterium | reverse complement strand
ACCTCCGAGTCGGCGGCGCCCACCCTGTCGACCCTGCTTTTCTGGTTTGCCCTCTCTGCCCTGGCCAGTGCGCTGCTGTTGTCTGCCTCAAGCCATATCTCCCAGAACGTTGCCTCGGTGCCGTTTCTCTGGGTGCTGCCCCTGTCGCTCTACCTGTTGAGCTTTGTTTTGGCTTTCGAAGGCCGCGGCGGCAAGGGGTTTTACTTTCGCGACAGCATGATGCTGCCGAGTATGGCGGCCGCGGGCATCATGGCCTGGGGACTGACAGCCCAAGACGGCATTCTTGATATCGAGATTGCCGTTCCGCTCTACAGCGCGGGGCTCTTTCTGATCTGCCTCTTCTGCCATGGCGAGCTCGCACAATCCAAGCCGTCCACGCGATTTCTCACCCGGTTTTATCTGCTGATTGCCCTCGGGGGCGCCGCAGGGGGGGGATTTGTCTCCCTTCTTGCGCCGAGGCTTTTTGACGGCTACTGGGAAATGCCGCTATCGCTGCTGCTTATTGGTCTTCTTGGCGTCTGGGTGGGTCTGCGTCAGGCTGCGCCCATGCTGCGGAGCATCCTGACATTAGGCGGCTTTGCCGCGGCTGTCGCGGTTGGCCATTTTTCCGTGCTCTATTGGGATGACTACCAAGACAGAAGCATCTATGCGGCACGCAACTTCTACGGCCCGTTACGCGTGCAAGAGGTGGCACGATCCGACGACGCCCCTTATCGTCGCCTGGTGCATGGCGTCATTCTGCATGGCCTCCAGCACCTGGACCCTGACATGCGAAGACTGGCCACCACCTACTACAGCCCCAACTCCGGCGTTGGCCGCGCGCTGCATGTACTGCACGCCCGTCAATCTGTGCATGTTGGCGTTGTGGGGCTGGGGGTGGGCACCCTGGTGGGCTATGCCCGGCCGCAAGACCGTTATCGCGTCTACGAGATTAACCCACTGGTCATTGATGTGGCCAGAGACTACTTTTCTTATCTCGATCAGGCGAAGTCACAGACCACCATGGTGCTCGGGGACGCCAGGCTGCAACTCGAACAAGAGCCAGAGCAGCGCTTTGACCTCTTGGCCATAGACGCCTTCTCGAGTGACGCGATTCCTGTGCACCTGCTCACGCGCGAAGCCCTGGAGGTCTATGTGCGACATCTCGCCCCAGATGGGGTCTTGGCGATCCACATCACCAACCGCTACCTTGCCCTCGCACCAGTAGTAAAGCAGCTCGCTGATGCACTGGGCTACGCCTCCGCGCTCATCGCCCATGAGCCCGCAGACAATGAGCCCTGGTCAACGGCGCGAAGCGAATGGGTCTTGGTCACCCGTGATATTGCCTTTTTAAATGCGCCAGAGATAGCGGACCATCGGGTGGCGATCCAAGCCCGAAACGGGCTTCGGCTCTGGACAGACGACTTTCACAACCTCTTTGAGGTCCTAAAATAACGGATGGGTAGGGTCTACGCCCCCGGGCAGGCTTGATGCCCTCTCTTCTAAAGGAACAACCATGGTCAAACTCGCCGCCAACATCGACTGGCTCTGGAAAACACTTCCCCTAGAGCAGCGGCTTGCAGCTGCGCACCAGGCAGGCTTTCATGCCGTCGAAGCACTCGATCCCTACGTGGCCTCGATTGATGACTGGCAGAAATGGCTCTCCACATACCAGTTAAAACTCGTGCTCATCAATGCCCCCTCAGGCTCTAGCGCAAGCATGGCGGTGCGCGGTCTCGCCGCATGGCCCGGTAAAGAGGAAGAGTTTCAATCGGCCTTCAACAAGGCCATGACCTATGCCCAGGCCCTGGGCGTTCCCCTGATACACGCCACCGCGGGGCCAACCGGGCCCAATGGCGCCAGCGACACGCCAGAGATTCAGCAGGCCAGCTACGAGAGAAATCTTGCCTGGGCCTGCAATGCCGCCCAGGCCCACGGGATCGGTGTCACGATTGAACCCCTGAGCCCACGAGACGCGCGGGGGGCATTTATGGCGAGCCTGCATCATGCAATCGCCACCATTACTGCGGTTGGACATCCTGGACTCAAACTACAGTTCGACCTCTACCACCAACAGATTCTGCATGGCGACATTATTTTTAATCTGCGATCGACCTTCCAGAATATTGGTCATATCCAAGTCGCAGGGGTGCCCGACCGCACGGAGCCCGATCTTGGGGAATTGGATTTCGGACGCCTTGCAAAAGAGTTAAGCGCGCTGGGATACCAGGGCTATGTCGGCTGCGAGTACCGGCCGGCAAAGAGCCCCGAGGAGGGTCTGCACTGGGCGCAGCCCTACCTCTGAAGCAGAGAGGAGGTACCCGGTACCAGCGGCGGATAAACAACGACGCCGCTGGGGGAACTGAAGACCGAGTTACTAAGCTACTTCGTGGCGTCTCCAGACTCCACAATCACGTTTTCGACCACCCCCGCGCCAGCACGCCGATAGGCGGCGGCGGCCACATACTCGGGCGACTGAAAACAGGCCTTGGCGGTCTGAAGATCGGGGAACTCAATCACCACGAACCGATGGAAGTCTTCTGGCCCTTCCATGATTTCGTATTTTCCCCCGCGTGCAAGAACCTTTCCTCCAAACTGCTGAACAATTGCGGGGACAAGGTCGGTGTACTTCTTATACTCCACCGGGTCGTGTATCCGGGAACGGGCAAGCCAGTATGCAGCCATCACAAGGTCCTTTCTTGGTTATTTTTGTTTGGCCTTCGATGCCCGCGCGGTCTTCTTCTGATCGGCGAACTCTTGGCATCGCGCCATCGCCAGCGGCGTGAACTCCGCACGTGGCGCATTGCCCCCAATGACAAACATCAGCAGGTGCTCGGTATCGGGCTCGCCCTTGGTGACATTCATAAATCGGCGTGCACAGCCGGGGGGCACCGAAATTACATCGTAGGGGTTGAGGTCGACATACTGCTTTTCCTTACCCTCGTTCCACTCACAGCGCCATTTGCCTGTGAGCGCGATAAATGTCTCGTTGGTGTCGTGGTTGTGCATCAGTGGGCCGCGCCCCGGCTTTGCCTTGCAATAACCGAGATTAAAACCCTCGGCGATAGGAATTGCCGGCATGGTGGCGGCGTCATCACCCACAGGCGAGGTGGTCGCCTTGTTGCCCTTCTTGGGCGGCTGAAACCCGATGACCGCGTAGAGAGTCCGTTGTGACTCAGGCAGGGGACTATCAGGCAGGCCCCCATCAGACCCCTTTAACTTCTTAAATCGCGCAACCCTGGTCATCATCTCCTCCTTGCCGATGACCCGTATATCTTTCCAGGAAGCCATGGTTTTCTCCTAGTGATCTTTTGATAATTTCTCAGTTACCCTAGCGGTGACTGCACTATTGAGCAATTGACCAGCGAGGGGCTTAAATAACTTGCAGGTCCGATCATCGCAGAAGCGCTTTTGATTGTCAGCACCCCCAATACCTGCGCCACGGTGCGCGAAGGAGAAACTATGATTGAGGTATTCGACAGCATTGAGTCTTCCGGCTTTCCGCTTGGCTTCGGCGTCGATCGCACAGGGTCGCGGGATGCCGTGCTTTCAGGAGGAGCCGGAAAGACGGTTCTGAAGGTCGAGGCCCGTGCGCTTGGCGCCCACCAGAAGGAGGCAGTGGTCACCGAAGGGGAAGGCGGGCCAAAGTGGCGTATGGTCAGTGATGAGGGCCCACAACTCAAGGGCTCAGACCTCGCACCCTTTCCGCTCGGATTTTTCAATGCCGGGCTGCAGACCGACCTCCTGGGAAACATCGACCGGCTTAATCAGGCCTCTGGCAGCCCGCTGTCTTCGGTGCGCCAGACGCTGGTGAATCGCTACACCTTTAGCGGATCTTTTTTCGCCGGTACAGGACAAGGCCAGGCCGAACCTGCAGAAATCGAGATACATACCCAGGGTGGCTGCAGCCTGGATCAGGCCGCAGCCCTGGTGTCTGAGGCAGTGCGTCATGCGCTTGGGCTCTCGGCGATGTCCTGCGCCATGGACTGCACCTTTGCGATTTATGTCAATGGTATTCGGCGCGCTGTCACCGGTGTCACGTCCTCGGCTTCGGCCGATGCACGCGACCCACTGAAGACCCAGGGAGGCCCTCCTCGCCCGCTGTCAGACGGCAGAGACCTGCCGGGGCTAATCCAGAAGACCTCCGACTATCTGCCCCCCTCTGATGCCATGCCGTCTGCTTCCTCCAAATATGGGCTTGAAGTCCTGGGGCGTTCGGAGCTTACCCTTGGTACGGGGCAGGCCTCTGCCCGCACGACCCTGAAAGCGCCCCCCGGCAGCGAGTTTGGGTTTCAGTCGCAGGAGGGGCAGTTATCAAATCCTGGCGCACCATCGGGCCTGGCCCTGCTGTCTGCGGGAATAGCCTTTTGCTACATGACACAGCTACTCCGATATTCCGAGTATCTGAAGTACAAGGTACGCGCGATTCGTATGGTTCAGTTCAATCCCTTTGAACGCTTTGTAGATCCTCATGGCCACCTGGTCGCACGGGCGTTGCCCGTTGACAC
>JBEDFV010000076.1:0-3452 GCA_041175005.1 Pseudomonadota bacterium | reverse complement strand
GCTGAGCATATTTCGGCAGGCCCGCAAACGGAAAAAGATGTCCCCTCAGCAAGATGTGGCGGAAGCGGTGAGATTCGAACTCACGGAAGGGTTGCCCCTTCGCCGGTTTTCAAGACCGGTGCATTCAACCGCTCTGCCACGCTTCCTTGCCTTCGATTGTATCGCGATCAGCACCGCTACTAGGCCGAGGACACTGACTGCACCCTCTCAAGCCTCGGCCGCATGACGCGAAACCAGGCCCAGGGTATGGCTGCCAAGAGCACCATGCCGGCATAGCCCGTGGGCATCTGCGGGGCATCCGGGGTGCGCTGCAGCGCATGACACTCTTCACCCGGTGCCAGGTGGTGGTGGGCATGACGGGGGAGGTTAAACAAGAGGGCCTCAGCCAAGCCATTGCCGCAGTCCCACGTATGGCTCGGCCCCATACGCTCGACGCCCCGCTCGGTCTGACGGCGCACCAGACCCCAATGCTCAACATAGTCCACCGCAGCCACCAAAAATATGGCGGTGGCAGCCTGCACCAGCCAGAAGCCCAAGGCCGGAAGCCCCCCTGCCAACCACAACGTCAACGCAAGGACCAGAGACAGGCCTACCAGAGCAGCCGCCTCATGCCAGCGGGCTGCCGGGTGGCTGCTTAACCGCCAGCCATTCACATAGACCCCGCGAAGATACCTCGGGAGAAACCGATAAAAGGATTCCGATGCGCGCGCACTGGCAGGGTCATCAAAGGTGGCGGCATGCCGATGGTGGCCACGGTTATGCTCCACCCGATACGGGCCCCAGGCGACAGAGGCAAGCAGAATTCGAGAGAGCCACTGGTCGAGGCCGACACGCCGATGCCCCAATTCATGGGCCAACACGATGCCGGCGCCCCCCGCCACATAGCCCATGGACAGGGCAAGAAAGATCCACTGATCAGTGTCAAGAGCGGCTGCATAAACAGACAGACCAAGAATCTGACAGATCACCGCGCCCATTAGTAGCCGGAGCAGCCATGCCGACCGAATGGGCCGACCTGCCGCGCGTGTCCCCCAGACCCATTCTGCGAGCGGCACAACGACAGCGCCCACTGCGAGGCCCAGCCAGGGCATACCGAGTAGTAACCCTAGGGCGGGCAGCCCTACAAAAACACTGGACAAAATCACGGGCCAAGGCATGTTTCTCTACCCACGGGCATTAAAATTCCATTTTATTCCTCAGGAGTTGTTCCCGTGATGCACGATCTCCCCGAACGGTTTGGCCGCAGCGACAGCCTCGCACGTCTAGAAGACCAAGACCTCCTCCTAGGCAGGGGCCAGTTTGTCGATGACCTGCATCGCGCCGATGAGGTGCACCTCGTATTTCTACGTTCTCCCTACGCCCATGCCGCGATTCGTGCAGTGGACACGACCGCGGCGAAGGCCTCAGAGGGGGTCATTGCGGTCCTCACCGGGAATGACCTCGCAGGGCTTGGCGTGTCCCCCATGCCCGCCCAGGCCGCCTTTAAGCGGGCCGATGGCAGCCTTGCCCCCGTTGCCCCGCGGCCCATCCTGGCCACCGACCGAGTGCGGTTTGTTGGCGAACCCGTAGCCGCCGTGATCGCTCAGACTAAGGCGCAGGCCGTGCTCGCATCGGAGGCCATCGTGGTGGACTATGACGCCCTCGAGGCCTGTGCAGAGGTACCCAAGGACGTCTTCTCTGCCAATCTCAGCGCGGAGCCGCTGCCCCGAGGCCCGGTAGCCGAAACCCAGTTTGGCGATGCCGCTGCCACCGAGGCCGCCTTTCATAAGGCTGCCCATGTGGTGCAACTGACGCTTAACCACCGCCGGGTGGCGGCGGTCACCATTGAGCCGCGCACAAGCAGGGCCTATCCGGAGGGTGATCGCCTCATTATTGAACTCAGTAGCCAGATGCCCACTGCCGTGCGCGATATGGCCCAGAACATCCTGGGGCTACCAGCCAATACGGTCCGTGTGCGCATCTTTGATATTGGCGGCGGCTTTGGCATGAAGACGGGGGTCTATGCCGAAGACATGGTGGTGGCCTGTGCCGCCAAACATCTGAAGCGCACCGTACGGTGGACGGCAGAACGCAGCGAAGACTTTCTTGCCAGCCTCCATGGCCGTGGTGTACGCACCCAGGCCTCGCTTGCCTTAGATAGCCAGGGCAAGATCCTGGCCCTTAAGGTACATGGTGCTGCAGACCTCGGGGCCTACCCCACAATTGCCGGCACCGCCATTCAGATCATGATTGGCCCACGGGTACAGACCGGGGTCTACGATATTCCCACGGTGCATTTCCGCTACCAGGGCTTCATGACCAACACAGCCCCCACAGGCCCCTATCGTGGCGCAGGGCGGCCCGAGGCCATTCTCACCATTGAGCGGCTCATGGACGAAGCAGCGCGGGTCACAGGTATTGATCGCCTGGAGATTCGCCGCCGCAACTTTATTCGGCCCGACCAGATGCCTTACAAGAATCCGATGGCCCAGGTCTACGACTCGGGTAAGTTCGAATCGGTCATGAATCAGGCGGTGGCACAGGCCGACTGGGCTGGTTTTGACCAGCGTGCAAAAGAAAGTGAAGCCCAAGGGCTCTGGCGTGGCCGCGGTATTGCCACCTTCCTGGAATGGACAGGCGGAGGGTCGCTGAGCGAAACCGTACGTGTGGTCGTGCAGGCCGATGGCTCGGTGGAACTCCACTCGGCGGTTGCAGGGATGGGCCAAGGCATTAGAACCAGCCTTGTCCAACTCGTTAAAGATGTCTTTGGCCTGCCCCCCGAAAAGATCAAGGTAATTCTGGGCGACACCGATCTCGCCAACGGGTATGGCAGTGCCGGGTCGCGGTCACTCTTTACGGGCGGAAGTGCCGCCTCCGATGGCGCTACCCAGGCACTTACAAAGGCCAAAGAACTTGCCGCCAAGGCCATGGAGGTCTCCGCCAACGACCTGGTCTATTCCCAAGGGGTCTTTACGGTGGCCGGCACAGACATGAAGAAGACGCTTGCAGAAGTTGCCCAGGCGCAGCCCGAGCGGTCAATCGCTATTGACGCGACCATCACGGCAGAAGGGGCGAGCTGGCCCAACGCCTGCCATATCTGTGAGGCCACCATCGATCCGGCCACAGGAGTGGTGCGCATAGAGGCCTATTCCTCGGTAAACGATGTGGGGCGCGTGGTGAACGAGACCATCGTACTGGGCCAGCTCGACGGCGGTGCCATGCAGGGCATTGGCCAGGCCCTCTGTGAGCAGATGGTCTACGACCCCGAGTCGGGCCAGCTCCTCACAGGAAGCCTGATGGACTACACCCTGCCCCGCGCGGACTTCATGCCCACCTGGTTTAAGACCAGCTTGGACCAGTCCACACCCTGCCTCACCAACCTCTTGGGCGTGAAGGGGGTCGGTGAACTCGGAACAATTGGCGCCACACCGGCCCTGGTCAATGCCATTGCCGATGCGCTGGCCCGGCATGGC
>JBEDFV010000075.1:0-4339 GCA_041175005.1 Pseudomonadota bacterium | reverse complement strand
TGTTCTTCCTGCCCTGGCTCGATCGGTCGCCCGTGAAGTCCATTCGCTATCGTCCGTCCTGGCAGAAATGGCTCTACGGCATTTTCGTGGTCAATTTCTTTGTGCTGGGCTATCTGGGGGTCTTGCCACCCTCGCCCGTGGGGCAGGTGGTCTCTCAGTTGGGCACGATCTTCTATTTCGGCTTTTTCGCCCTCATGCCTTGGTGGTCGCGCTGGGGTGAGTTCAAGCCCGTCCCCGATCGCGTGACCTTCCAGCCCCATTGATGCACACGCTTTTTACGCGAGACCTGTCTCCCCACGATTCCTGATTACGAGTACATGCCATGACTTTCCTTCGCCTCTGCCGGCCCGCAGTCTCCTCTTTTGCGATGGTTCTTGCGGCCTTTGTCTGGACCATGGCCACTCCTGCCCTGGCGGCCGGACCGGCGGCGCCCCTTGACACATTTCCTACCAAGAAACTCACGGACAAGGCGGCGCTGCAAAACGGGGCAAAGCTCTTCATGAACTACTGTCTGGGCTGTCATGGCCTATCGCAGGTGCGTTATAACCGGCTGGCAGACTTGGGGTTAACAGAAGATCAGATCAAGGCAAACCTCATTCTCACCGACGCCAAAGTGGGCGATCTTATTAAGACCACCATGCCCCTAAAAGAGTCGGCAGGCTGGTTTGGCAAGGCACCGCCAGACCTCTCGTTAACCGCGCGCTCGCGCTCCTCTAAGGCGGGCTCTGGCGCAGACTGGATCTATACCTATCTGCGTACCTACTATGTCGATCCAAGCCGGCCCACAGGCTGGAATAACCTGGTCTATCCGGCCGTGGGTATGCCCCACGTTCTCTGGGAGCTTCAGGGGCAGAATGTGGCCGAGTTCAAGACAGTGACCAAGGGGGGCGAAGAACAGCATGTCTTCGATCGGTTCGTGTCTCAGTCGCCGGGCAAAGTCTCGGCCTCAGACTATGACAACCTCGTGGCCGATCTCACCGCGTTTCTCGCCTGGGCGGCCGAGCCAGTGGCGCAGACCCGCAAGCAAGTCGGTGTCTGGGTATTGCTCTTCTTGGCGCTGTTCTTCGTATTCGCCTGGCGTATGAACGCCGCCTTCTGGAAAGATATCCGATAGCAAAAACGGCGCAAGAGCCCTTGCAGAGGTAGCGGGAGGGGCTTAGAAGAGCTTGGGGGCTCACCGGCCAGGGGCCTCTTCGTTCTGTTGCGTCGGGGCAAAGACACGCCAGACGCGGCCAAGGCTCTGGGGTCTCTGCCCCACCGCCTCTTCCCGCGTTATGCCACTCGATTACTACGACTGAGGAGTATCACGTCATGATGGTTTTGTATTCCGGTACCACCTGCCCCTTTAGCCAGAGGTGCCGGTTTGTTTTGTTTGAAAAAGGCCTGATGGACTCCGATATGGCCCGTGTCCGGGATGTTGACTTGTTCAACAAGCCCGAAGACATCTCCATCATGAATCCCTATGGTCAGGTTCCCGTTCTCGTGGAGCGCGACCTTATTCTCTATGAGTCCAACATCATCAATGAGTACATCGACGAACGCTTCCCCCATCCGCAGCTTATGCCTGCAGACCCGGTGCAGCGGGCCCGAGCCCGACTCATGCTGCTCAATTTTGAGCGCGAACTCTTTGTGCATGTTGAGACGCTTGAGAAGCAAGACACCAAAAAGATCGACAAGGCACGCGCCGCCATTCGTGACAGCCTCTCGCAGCTTGCGCCGGTGGTGGCCAAATCGAAGTACATGTTTGGAGAAGAGTTCTCCATGATTGATGTGGCTCTGGTGCCCTTGCTCTGGCGGCTTGAGCACTATGGCATCGAACTGCCTAAGGCGGCAGCCCCCGTATTGAAGTATGCCGAACGTATTTTTTCGCGGCCCGCCTTCTTCGATGCGCTCACACCCTCTGAAAAGGTGATGCGGCGCTAAGACGGCGCGGCGCTCGCCTGGCTCTCGGTTTCCAAGTGGTTTACCTGCCCTTCTATGCCCTCGATTGAGCCGCCCCCCGAGGTCAGTTCCACCAAGCCCTACCTCGTGCGGGCAATTTATGAGTGGTGTTCTGACAACGGCTTTACCCCCTACCTTGCGGTGGCGGTCAATGAACAGACGCGGGTGCCGATGGCCCATGTGCGCAATGGCGAGATCGTATTGAATGTGAGTGCGTTGGCGACCCATCGCCTGCAGATGACCAATACCGAAGTAAGCTTTACCGCACGTTTCTCGGGCGTGGCCGAAGACATCTGGGTGCCCATCGATCAGATCGTGGCTATCTATGCCAAGGAGACTGGCCACGGCATGGCCTTTGATGTGCCTAAGCCCATGGGCGAGCCCGATGGCGCGGAGGAATCGCCGCCTCTGAATGTCGTGGGCAAACCCAAGACTGGTAAGTCCTCTGCCCCCACACGATTGAAGACTGCCGGGCGCGTTGGCCTTGGCCCCGTGCCCGCCCCCTCGGCCCCTAGTACTGCCAGTACCCCCAGCGTTTCCGGTGTCCCTTCGGCTGCCGGTACGGATGCGGGCGACAAGCAAGACCCGCCGCCCACTGGGTCGGGACCGGGATCGGGTCGACCATCCTTGCGTCGGGTCAAGTAATCGTCGAAGAAAAACTTCTGAGAAACGATTTAGAATCCTTACTATGCCGCGTTAGCTCAGTTGGTAGAGCAACTGATTTGTAATCAGTAGGTCGTCAGTTCGAATCCGACACGCGGCACCACAATTCATACACCGTCATCTATCTGAGTGGGCTTCATCGCCCACACCCCAGCGCGCCCGATAGGCGGACACTGCGCCCTGATACTGCTGTAGCGCAGGATCGTGAGACTGGGCCAAAAACCGCAGAAGATCCTCTAGCGTTGCAATGGCCTTTACCGGGAGTCCATAGGCTAGTGCAACCTCTTGTACGGCAGATCGCTCTGTGGGGGCTTTTGCTGTACCGCCGCGCTCCATGCGATCGAGCGCAATCAAAACCCCCACCGGCGTCGCACCGGCCGCCCGAATGATCTCTACCGATTCGCGCACTGAGGTGCCGGCCGAGATGACATCATCGACAATCACAATTCGCCCGGTCAGGGGTGCGCCGACCACCGTGCCACCTTCGCCATGGTCTTTGGCCTCTTTTCGGTTGAAGGAAAATCCAATGTCACGACCCGACTGGGCAAGCGCCACGGCCGTGGCACTTGCCAGAGGGATGCCCTTGTAGGCCGGCCCAAAGAGCCCATCGGCCGCCCAGAGCCCGGCCGACTCTGCCGCAAGAAAGGCCTGTGCATAGAACCCAGCGAGCGACCCGAGAAGCCCCCCATGGTGAAAGAGTCCCGCATTAAAAAAGTAGGGCGACTCCCGGCCCGCCTTAGTCACGAAGCTTCCAAATCGAAGAACGCCCGCCTCAATCGCAAAGCGCAAAAAGGCCGTCTCTCGCGGCGGTGATACAGGGGAATAGGTAGGGGCAGACATTCGTGAAAGAATACACCCATGCGTGTCATCAGCTTTAACGTCAATGGGCTGCGGTCTGCGGCCCGCAAGGGCGCCTTGGACTGGCTGGCCAAGAGCGGTGCGGATATCGTCTGCATGCAGGAATTAAAGGCCCAGCCACAAGACCTGGCGGAAAACGTGCGCTCTTTTGCGGGCGATAGGGGGCCGATGGGTTCGGTCTTGCACTGCGCCGAGCAGCCGGGCTACAGCGGCGTTGGGTTGTACTCCCTGGTGCAGCCCTCGCGCACCCAGGCCGGCATAGGGGTTGCCGAGTTTGACCGTGAAGGCCGCATTCTGCGCGCCGACTTTGATGAGGGCCTCGGCAGTTATGCCCAACCCATTGCGGTGGTAAGCCTCTATGCCCCGTCAGGGTCGGCCTCCGAAGATCGGCAGGCCTCGAAGTTTCGCTTCCTTGATGTCTTTCTACCGCTGCTTAAGGCCTGGTTTGCGGAGCATCAGGAGACTGGACGTGCGTTTGTTATTTGCGGCGACTGGAACATTGCCCATACCGAACGCGACCTGAAGAACTGGAAGGGCAATCAGAAAAACTCCGGCTTTCTGCCAGAAGAACGGGCCTGGATGACCCGGATCTTCTCCGAGGTGGGATGGGTGGACGTCTATCGTCTTCTTTATCCGCAGGAGGAGGCGGCCGCCTATACCTGGTGGTCCAACAGAGGGCAGGCCCGGGCCAACAATGTGGGCTGGCGTATCGACTATCAGGTGGCTACCCCGGGACTTGCCGCGCGTGCGCGCAACGCCTTTGTCTTTCGTGACCAGTCGTTCTCCGACCATGCCCCACTGGTCGTGGATTATCAATAATCTAAGGGCAGAAAGACGCCGGCCTTCCCCCTATTCCACCGTGACGCTCTTGGCGAGG
>JBEDFV010000074.1:0-8225 GCA_041175005.1 Pseudomonadota bacterium | reverse complement strand
AGGTGGGTGATCTCCGAGACAGTCGCATTCGGGCAGCGATATTTATCTCGGCCCCCCCTCTGGTAGGACAAGGTCCCTTGGAGCAGGTGCTTGGTGCGGTCAGCATTCCTACCCTGCATATCACGAGCGTTGACGACACCATTAATCTACCCGGCTACCGCAGTACCGTCGCAGACCGAAGAGCAATATTCAAAGCCATGCGCGAATCACCGAGAACCCTGGCTGTATTCAACGCAGGTGGACACAGCATATTTACCGATCGAACAACGCGCAGTGGGCCGGAGATTAGTGCACAGATTAAGGGAGCCACCAAAGAGCTCTGTGCGCTATTCCTACAGCAGACCCTTTTATCGCCACAGAGCGAGCATGGCTTAAAGCAATGGCTCTTACGTTACGAAGACGCGCTAGACCAGTTCGTACGGCAAGCCTAGAAACTATCGAAGTCTCTCCCGCAAAACGGTCTTCAGCACCTTACCGTAGTTGTTTTTTGGTAACTCGCCCACAAACTCGTACCGTTTGGGTCGCTTAAATCGTGCAATGTGTGAAAGGCAGTGGGCGTTCAGAATGTCTGCGGTCAACAACGCGCCTTCTTTGCAGACGACAAAGGCCACCACCACCTCCCCCCACTCAGCATCGGGCGCACCAACGACAGCCACTTCAGACACACCCGGCGCTGTCAGCAAGACCTCCTCTACCTCTCGCGGGTAGATATTCGAACCCCCGCTGATGACCAGATCTTTGCTTCGGTCTTTCAGTGTGAGAAACCCCTCGGCATCAAGGCAGCCCAAATCGCCTGTCCATAGCCAGCCGCCGCGAAGCGCCTGCGCGGTTGCCTCGGGATTACGCCAGTAGCCCGCCATCACCGTATCGCCACGAACCAGGACCTCGCCGATCTCACCTACTGGGAGGGACTTCCCCTCCTCATTGGCCACGCGGACCTCAACGGGCGTCTGGGCTACGCCTACCGAAGCGATGCGCGCAAGGTAGCGTGGATGGTGCTCTTGCAGTAGGTCACGACGGGACAGCGCAGTAGCGACCATAGGGGTCTCACCTTGACCATAGATCTGCACAAAACGCGGCCCCATCACACGCAGTGCCCGCCGAATATCCTCCACATACATCGGGGCGCCACCGTAGACCACGGTCTTAAATGACGCCGTACAATCGCTTTGGCCGAGGCCCTCTGCCTCGGCATGGTCCACCAGGCGCTTCACAATCGTGGGGGCAGCAAAGGTCGACAGTGGACCCAGCGCCTTACCGAGCGCGAAGAGCTCCGCCGGATCAACTCCGCCTGAAGCGGGCACGACATGCCGAGCACCAGCCATCAGATGCGGAATCGCGTAGAGGCCACAGCCGTGCGACATGGGCGCGGCGTAGGCCATAACGTCGTCTACCCCAATCGAATCCACATCCACGAAATAAGTCAGGCCCATGGTCAGGAGATTACGATGGGTCAGCATTACCCCCTTAGGCCTGCCCGTGGTACCGCTCGTGTAAAAAAGCCAGGCAGTATCGCTTGGGCCAACAGCCCAGGGGGGAGATTCGCGCACGTCTCGTAACGGGCTGAAAAGCGTATCTGCCTCAGCCGATGCAATATCCACCTGGCGCTCTAATCCCGGCAGCAGGTCTGGCGCCACATCTGAGGTAACAAACGCCCAGCGCGCCTGCGCATGATCGACGATCCATGCAACCTCTGCCGGGTGTAGCTTCGCATTTACGGGTACCGCTACGAGACCCGCCCACCAGACGCCCAAGAGTAGCTCTAAGTAGCGTGGGTGATTACGCATAAAAAGCAGAATTCGGTCTCCCGGCGCTAGCCCAGCAGACCGCAATTGACTAGCAAGCCCAGCGCTACGTTGGGCCCATTGACCATATGTTGCCCAGGGTGCGGTACCCGAAAAAATTGCCGGACGATTCCCCGACACACAGGCCTGGCGTAGCAGAAGGTGCGCAAGATTCATCGGCCTGCTTCTACGTACTCAAAATTGCATCGCGAAGTAGCTCGGCCCCAACAGCACCGTATAGCCACGACTCTTTTGATTCATCCCGAACAATTCGAAACGCAGGAACGCCATCCACACCCTTCTCCTGCCACTCGTGCGCGATATGAGAAACCCGCTTACGCAGCATGGCATCATTCAGCGCCGCCTCAGCAGTCTGCCGCTGCATACCGGCCTTCTCCGCGATGTCTAAAAGTGTTGAGCGCTGCGAAAGGTCTCTGCCAAACAAGAAAAACCCCTCAAAGAAATGCTCGACCATTTGGCTTCCGAAGTCTCCCGCTGCAGCCACCAACACATGGCCATCAAGCGTATTGGGCTGTACCTTGATCTCATCTAGGTTTAAATTCAGCCCGGCCTGCCTCGCATAGGCAAGCACCCGCGCATAGCGGGCAAGGCCTGCCTCACCAAACTTATGTACTAGGTAATCGTGTCTCGATATCCCCTCTTCGGGGAGACCTGGATTCAGCATAAAAGGCGACCAAGAAACAGTCACGCCGACCGATGACGGCTCAATCTGCGCGAGGGCCTGCCGTAGCTGACCAAGCCCCACATAGCACCAGGGGCACACGATATCGGACACCACTTCAATATGACAAGAAGCTATCTTCATTACCGTCCTAAAATGAAAATGGGCGCGGCTTGTTCCGTGCGAAGTCTTATTAGAATACTCTTGATCAACCTTATGGGAAGGAAGCACGTCGTGCTCAAAATCGAGTGTGTTGTTGACTGCCAGAACTATCTTGGTGAAGGCCCCGTCTGGGATAGCGATACAGATACCCTCTACTGGGTGGACGGCACCGGCCGACGCAAAAATAAGCCCACAATCTGGCGGCTCGACACGCGCTCTGGCGAAATAAAAAACTGGGATATCCGTCGCGATATTGGTGCGATGGCCCTGCGACAGCGCGGTGGGGCAGTACTCGCCTTGGATGATGGCTTTTATTTTTTCGATTTCGAGAGATCGAAGCTCGATTTGATTCAGAAGGTTGACGAGTCAGAACCCCGCACGCGGCTCAACGACGGCAAATGCGACCGCAGGGGTCGATTCTTTGCGGGAGGCATGGACGATAAAGAGGAGCTCCCCATCTGCGGGCTCTGGCGGCTCGACCCGGACCTCACCGTTAGCCTCGCTTACCGCGGAATCATCTGCAGCAACGGGCCCTGCTGGAGCCCAGATGACAAGAAGTTTTATCTGGCCGATACCTTCCAACAAGAATACTGGGCCTGGGACTATGACATTGCGACTGGCACCCTTTCCAACAAGTCAACACTAGTGAACGCCAAGGGGCAGCCCGGATTCGCTGACGGTTCAACCATCGACGAAGAGGGGTATCTGTGGAACGCGGAACTGGTAACGGGAGAGTTGGTACGGTACGCCCCAGATGGCAGCGTAGACCGACGCATTGGCATGCCGGTACGCAATGTCACCAGCGTCATGTTCGGGGGCAAGAACCTTGACGAGCTCTATGTCACCTCCATGGGGCGTGTCGACCATCCTGCTGTACACGACCATTTCACCAAAGAGGTCAGGCCACAGTACTTAGCAGGATCGCTTTTCCGCGTAACCGGCCTCGGTGTTAGGGGGCTGCCTGAGCCGAAGTTTGCGGGTTAGGTTACAGCCCTGCGATTTATTCATCATTAAAAAAGGAGTGCTCACGCCATGCAACGTAAGTTCGTTGACCTATCAATCACCCTCGAAAACGATGTGCTCAGCGATCCTCCGGCTTTTGCTCCGAAGATTGAATACCTGACCCACCAAGACACCGTAGAGCAGATTGCGCAGTTCTTTCCAGGGTTGAAGAAAGAAGATCTTCCCGACGGAGAAGGCTGGGCCGTAGAGTTCGTGCGCTTATGTACCCATAACGGTACGCATCTCGATGCGCCCTACCATTTTCATTCGACGATGAATGAGGCCCTCGGCCAAAAAGAGCGCGCTATCGCCATCGATGAAGTTCCCCTCGAGTGGTGTTTTCAGCCTGGCGTAAAACTTGACTTCCGGCATTTTCCCGATGGATATGTGGTCACTGCGCAAGACATCGAGAACGAACTCAAACGTATCAGCCACACGCTGCAGCCACTCGAGATCGTTGTGGTCAATACGCGCGCAGGGTCGCGGTATGGGCATTCCGACTATGTTTCTTCAGGCTGCGGTATTGGCTACGAAGCCACTATGTATCTCTTAGATAAGGGTGTACGACTCACAGGCACTGACGCCTGGAGTTGGGACGCGCCGTTTGTCCACACGGCAAAAAAGTATGAAGAAACCAGTGACGCGGGACTTATTTGGGAAGGACACAAGGCCGGGCGCGATATTGGCTACTGTCACCTGGAGAAGCTACACAATCTCGAGTCACTTCCCCCGGTGGGGTTCACGATCAGCTGCTTTCCGCACAAGATTCGTGGGGCATCCGCAGGCTGGACCCGTGCAGTCGCAATTTTTGATGACACCCTTTAAGCACTAGAAGGCCCCTGCACTTTCGTTAAAAAAGCTTGCGGTACTGAACAAACCCGCTCTTTGCTGCGATACGGTCGTACAACAGCATCGCGTCGGTATTGGTCTCGTGCGTGAGCAACCAGACCCGAGAGGCGCCAGATTCCTTGGCTTTAGCGTACACAAATTCGATGAGCGCTCTTCCGACACCGTGGCCTCGGGCACTCGTATCAACAAACAAATCTTGCAAATACACGTAGTCACCAGTGGTCCAGCAGCTCCGATGCGCGATGTAATGCGCTAGTCCAATAAGCTTGTCATCGACTTCAGCGACTGCACAGTGCATGGGCTCGGCCTTATCTAGAAACCGAGCCCAAGTAACCGACGTTGTATCTTCGGAGATATTGGTTTTGTAAAAAAGCTGGTAGCCCCGCCAAAGCGGGAGCCACCTCTCAAAGTCATCCTGGTTTGCCGGCCGAATAATCACATTCATTCGCACACTTTTTAATTATCTGACGCGCACTACGGATGTGTCACTGTCCAGACCTCTTTTAGCTCGGTGCCCGACATACGAATCACCTTTGCGATCGGACAGTACATCGCCAGTTCTTTATGAAGCTGGGCGATCTGGGCCTCATCGGCAGAGGTGGTCACATCGACAAATAGGGTCATGGTTGGAAAAGGTACCGCGACCTCTTCCGCCAGCGAAACACCGCTTAGTCCCCCGTGTATTCGCCGCGCGCGGGATAGTTCTTACTCTTGGCAAAGTCGATTGCCACCAGTAAGTCTGCAAAGGATGGTCGTGCAAACGGCATCGTCTGAACCGCGCCATAGTAGAGCGTGTGGTCAGGCTTAATCAGGAAAACACCCGGCTCAGCAAAACGCTTGGGCTCCTCAATACCGATAGAGGTCTTCCCAATACCCTCTGAAATATAGAGACCCCACTGACGCGCCACAGATAGCGGAAGGCTGTACCCAAAACGCAGATCCGCCATTCCCACGCGAGTAGCCATCTCGCGGGCCCGGTCTTCGTCGTCCGACGAGAGTGCAATCACTGACACCCCCCGCTGGGCGAGATCAGGCAGTAGTTGCCCCAATTCCTTCAGATATTTAATACAGAGAGGGCAGTGCAGACCACGAAAGAAGACCAACAGAGAGAAGCTCTGCGGGGTCTCACTGTGGAGATCAAATGGACCATGGACGAGCGTAGGTACTTTTAATTGCGGTACAGGCTTACGCGGGATCAGCATCTCTTATTCCTTTTGGTTGACCAGAAGGATCTCATGATAATAGACTTTCAGCACCTAAAAATCTTACAAATCTAACTAATCGTATAAACCGCTTTCTTTTCAGCCTCGTCATTCACGCCCCCCTTCCGCATGCCCACCATTGATCGGCTTACCCCAGTTCTCGACCGGTTCCCCCCCACGGCACGCGTCTTCTTCTCCAATGTCTTGTGTAATCGATTCACTGCAGAGGCCGGCGATAAGGGCCATATCCATTGGCTGCGTAATGGCGCGGCAGAGGTCTGGGAAGGCGATCGACCCATGGGCGTGCTCTCGGAGCCCGGCGTGGTCTTCTCACCAGGAGGATCCCCCCACTCGCTTATTCCTCAGCCCCGGGCCGAGATGGTCTGCGCGGAGTTTGAATTCGGTCAGCGGTTTCGTAATCCACTAACGCTCATGCAGCCCGGAGTCGTGGTGATTCCGATATCGCGCGCACCGGAGATTGCCACCGTGCATACGCTTCTTATAGACGAGGCATTCTCGCACCGCTGCGGTAAAGACTACGGGGTAAATCAGCTGCTCCAGTATTTCATCTTGATCGTCTTTCGGTACCTAATTCGTACCGAAAGCATTCCCACAGGAATTACCAAAGCCCTGGCAGATGACCGGCTGCTAAAGGCCATTAACGCGATGCATGCTGAGCCTGCTAAGGCATGGACACTAGAGGCGCTTGCCGCTGTAGCGGGCATGTCGCGCGCGAGTTTTGCACATCACTTCCGAGAGGCAACCCATACAACCCCTGGCGAGTACCTTGCCGACTGGCGTATCTCTCTGGCCCAATCGAAAATTGCCAGCGGAGTCCCCTTAAAGGGCATCGCCAGAGAGGTTGGCTACGCAAGCCCCGAAGCCCTCACCCGTGCCTTTACCAAACGCATTGGTGCAAGCCCACGGGCCTGGCTCGCATCTCAGAAGACATCAAGCCCCTAGCACTCCCCCTCTAACTCCGCCCTCTTCGCGGGAGTGCCCCTTCTCTGCCTGAATCTAAGGCTTCGCATGCATTTGTTTGATGGTGGATCTGCTGGTGATGCGATCTGGGTCCACAATGAGTTCAATAATGGCGGGCCTCGCACTGTCCTGTGCCCGCTGCAGGGCGGGCAGAAACTCTGCCGTCTGCCGAACGGTTTCGCCGTGGCCACCATATGCCCGGGCAAGTGCGGCGAAGTCTGGGTTCACCAGAGCCGTTCCAGACACGCGATGGGGGTACTCGCGCTCCTGGTGCATGCGAATGGTGCCGTACATACCATTGTTAACCACCACAACGATCAGATTCGCCTGGTATTGCACCGCAGTAGCAAACTCCTGGCCCGTCATGAGGAAGCAGCCATCGCCAGCAAAACAGACCACCGTGCGATCCGGATGCTCGAGCTTGGCTGCGATTGCCGCAGGAAGCCCATACCCCATAGCCCCACTGGTAGGCGCCAACTGGGTTCGAAACCCTCCATATCTCCAGTAACGATGTACCCAGCCGGTGTAATTTCCAGCGCCATTCGTCACAATGGTCTTGTCACCAAGGTGTGCCTGCAGCGTGAAAACCACCGCTGCCAGATCGAGGGGGGATGCCGGTTCTGAGTCAAGTCTGGTATCCGCCTCAAATTCTGCGCGGCCCATCTCGGCCCAGCCCGGGTCAATAGCCAAGCCAGATGCCGTGGGGCTCTCCGCCAGTAGCCTGGCGAACTCCGGCATACCGCTATTAATCATGAGGTCTGCCTGATAGACCCTGCCGAGTTCTTCTGCGCCGGCATGCACATGAATCAGTCGCTGACTGGGCTTTGGTGCACGAATAAGGCTATAGCCTCCGGTTGTCATCTCGCCAAGGCGGGGACCGATGGCAATCAAAGGGTCCGCCAGCCGAATCATGCGGGCAAGACTTGCAGAAATCCCAATTCCTGCGTGGCCAACGTAGAGCGGATGCTGGTTACTGACAAGGTCTTGGCATCGGAATGCGGTACAGAGTGGAATGCGGTTTTCTTCCGCCCACACCAGAATGTCGTCGCACGCCTTTGATGTCCAGCCACCGCCACCCAGCATTGCCAATGGCCGTGACCCGCTTGAAACCAGCGCCTGAAATTGATCGCGCTGTGCAACGGAGGCAGATGCAGCAACGCGCTGATACCGAGCCAGCCCTATCGGTACTGCCTGTGCCGTGAGCATATCTTCGGGTAGTGCAAGCACCACAGGACCTGGACGGCCCGAAACGGCCAGGTGAAAGGCGTGGCTCATCATCTCTTCGATGCGGTCGGCACGATCGACTTGGCCAACCCATTTCGCAGTCTGAGCAAACATCCTGCGGTAATCGAGTTCTTGAAAAGCCTCACGCTCGACAAAGTCCGAGCCCACCTGGCCGATCAAGAGGATCATGGGGGTGGAGTCCTGATAGGCGGTATGCAGGCCGATCGCAGCGTTTGTCGCACCAGGGCCTCGCGTCACCATACAGATACCGGGCTCGCCGGTGAGCTTGCCAAAAGCCTCGGCCATGTTTGCTGCGCCACCCTCCTGGCGACAGACCAC
>JBEDFV010000073.1:0-5465 GCA_041175005.1 Pseudomonadota bacterium | reverse complement strand
GCGATTGTGCAGGAGTCGGATGTCGTGTTTCGGCCCGGCGACCGGGTGCGTATTGTGGGTTCCGGCGCTGCGGTCCGGGTGGTGCCCTACTAGTACAAGTACATAGCAGACCGCGCAGACCGCGACAGTGGGCTAGCCCGCAAAGAGCGCCTGGTACACGAGGTGTTCGGCCCAGCCCTGCAGACCCAAAACGATCTGTAGGGCGATGAAGACGACGATGGGCGAAAAATCCAGGCCACTGCGGCCTGTGGTGCCCATCCATCTGCGGACTGGCTGAACCAGAGGCCGTACCAAGACTTCGAGCACTGGCCTTAATGCGGCGGCTGTAAGGTTTCTGGAAAAAAGCCCAAGTACCGCCTGGGCAAGCAGCAGCACGACGAGCAGTTGTGCGCCCCAGCCGATGAGCCAGATTAAGGCCAGAATAAAGACCAGTCCGAAGGGACGGACGACCGGGCCCTGCTGGGTGATTGCCGGGTCGAGGCCGCGCCAGAGAAATTCCACCACGGCAAGAATCACAGCGATTAGCGTGGCCGCTGCGAGGCTCCCCCAGTCGATACGGGATTGTGGCGGGAAGAGGCGCCTGAGAGGAATCACCAGCCAGTCGGTGAATCGAAAGACCATCTGGCTTAAGGGATTCATGGGATGGAGTTTGGCGACCTGCAGATAGGCACGCAGGAGACAGGCCACAGAGAAAATGCTGCCCAGGGCCTTGAGCACAAACCAGACGGTCATGACGATGTTTTAGAGACTTCAGAGAAAAAACCCCGCCACAGAGGGCGGGGTTTGATCGTGCGCAACAAATCCTGCGCGACCGCCTTAGGGACGAGCGCCCGTGGGGAACGGCCAGGTGCTGGAAATCGGCGCAGAGCTTGCCACAGGCTTAGCAGCGGCAGGCTTCTTCGCAGCTTTCTTCGCAGCCTTCTTTGCAGCAGGCTTCTTAGCGGCTGCCTTCTTTGCTGCAGGCTTTTTGGCTGCTGCTTTTTTGGCGGCGGGCTTCTTAGCGGCTGCTTTTTTGGCTGCAGGCTTTTTGGCCGCTGCTTTTTTGGCGGCGGGCTTCTTAGCGGCTGCCTTCTTTGCTGCGGGCTTTGCTGCAGCCTTCGCAGCGGTCTTCTTTACTTCAGGCTTAGCGGCCTTGGCCTTCTTTGCCTTCTTCTTCGTTGTTGCCATTGCTTTTCTCCTTCATGTCGACACGGTCGACAAAGTCACAGGGAGATTCGAGCCCCTTGGCTCGAACCATTCATTTGCGCAAGAAAAAAAGGCCGCCGTTCAGAGAACGACAGCCCTTTGCTTTCTAACGCCAATGAATACGGGAGAGACCGCCCGTGCCGAGGAGCTAGGCCTGGCAACGCATGGGTTGGGAGATGCGCCTGCGCTATTCCCAACTGAGGGCACCACCCGTCTGATACTCGATCACACGGGTCTCGAAGAAGTTGCGTTCCTTTTTGAGGTCGACCATCTCGGCCATCCAAGGAAACGGATTTTCCTCGGCGCCAAAGACCGGGTCTAGCCCGATCTGTTGGCACCGACGATTGGCAATGTAACGAAGGTATCCCTTAAACATGCTCGCGTTTAAGCCAAGCACGCCCCGCGGCATGGTGTCTTCTGCATAGCGGTACTCAAGGTCGACCGCCTTGGTAAAGAGGGCCTGCAACTCTGCCCGAAACTCTGGTGTCCAGAGGTGGGGATTTTCAAGCTTGATGGTGTTGACCAGGTCGATACCAAAATTACAGTGCATCGACTCATCGCGCAGGATGTATTGGTACTGCTCGGCCGCGCCTGTCATCTTGTTTTGGCGGCCCAGCGCGAGGATTTGCACAAACCCGACATAGAAGAAGAGGCCTTCCATGATGCAGGAGAAGACGATGAGCGACTTCAGTAGTCGCTGGTCTGCCTCGAGGGTACCTGTCTGAAAGTCGGGGTCGGTCAGCGTGTCAATAAAGGGGATTAGGAATTCGTCCTTGTCCCGAATGGAGGCGACCTCGTGATAAGCATTAAAGATCTCACCCTCGTCCAGACCGAGCGACTCGACAATATATTGGTAGGCATGGGTATGAATGGCCTCTTCGAAGGCCTGGCGCAAGAGGTACTGACGGCACTCTGGTGCGGTGATGTGCCGGTAGGTACCCAACACAATATTGTTGGCTGCCAGACTGTCGGCGGTCACGAAAAACCCGAGATTACGCTTCACGATGCGACGCTCGTCTTCGGTCAGCCCGTTGGGGTCTTTCCAGAGGGCGATGTCGCGAGACATATTGATCTCTTGCGGCATCCAGTGATTGGCACAGCCCGCGAGATACTTTTCCCAGGCCCACTTGTACTTAAAGGGAACGAGTTGATTGACGTCGGTGCCGCCGTTGATGATGCGTTTGTCCTCAACCTTGACGCGGCGCTCTGCGTCTTCGGTCGATGCAGAGGCTAGGGCTGAATCTTCCCGTGGGAGCCCATTGGCGGCGGAAGAGGGGGAGTACGGGCTGTCCCCCGAGGCAAGGGGAGTTGAAGAAAGCAACGTCGCGGCCTGCGAAGGCTTAGATGCAACGGTGGTGGAGGTGTCTTCCCAGTTCAGCATAACGATCTCACTTTCAGTTCAAGCAACAAAATTTTTTTTTGAACGGTTCGTGAGAGTCGGTTGTTTCGATAGGCCGAATCATGATTGAACCGCGCGAATGGTGCAAATGTTTTTTTCAAAAAAATACCTACGAGACGAAATTTTTTTTCGTTCGTCTCATTTGATCCACACTCGCGCGTTGTGATGTGACGCGACGTAGTGTGGATCGCTCCTTCAGAGACTGAGCGTTACTGACATGCCTCGCAGTCCGGGTTGTCGATCGAGCAGAACTTCACGTCGGATGCGGGGGCCTCTGCGCCGCGGGCAACAATCGGTTGGGCCGGCTGTGTAAGGCTTGCAGCTGCCATTCCCGCGGTAGTACCGGCCATGCCCATGGCACTGCCTGCGGCGCTTGCCGACATGCCACCGGAGACCGGCACGGCATTAAGTTGCCCCGTGTTGAGCGTGCTCTTCTCGGCATGGGTGGCACCCATGGTGCGCAGGTAGTAGGTGGTCTTCAGGCCACGCAACCAGGCAAGCTTGTAAGTCTCATCGAGCTTTTTACCTGAGGCACCAGCCATATAAATATTGAGTGACTGGGCCTGGTCGATCCACTTCTGGCGGCGGGCCGCGCACTCCACAATCCAGTGGGTGTCGATCTCAAAGGCCGTGGCATAGAGGGCGCGCAGTTCGGCCGGGATGCGGTCAATCTTCGCTAGGCTGCCATCGAAGTACTTGAGGTCGGCCACCATGACCTCGTCCCAGAGCCCCAGGGCCTTGAGGTCACGGACCATGGTCTCGTTGACCACCGTGAACTCTCCCGAGAGGTTGGATTTCACATAGAGGTTTTGGTAGGTGGGCTCGATGGAGGCTGAGATACCCACGATGTTGGAGATGGTGGCGGTCGGTGCAATGGCCACGCAGTTGGAGTTGCGCATGCCGTGGGCCTGAATACGGGCACGGAGAGCCGACCAGTCAAGACGGGCCTTGCGGTCGATTTCTACATAGCCGCCCCGCTCTTTTTCGAGCAGGCTGAGGCTGTCTAAGGGCAGAATGCCCTGGTCCCAGAGCGAGCCCTTAAAGCTTGAGTAGGCCCCCCGTTCTTTGGCCAATTCGGTGGAGGCCCAATAGGCCTCGTAGCAGACCATTTCCATGGAGCTGTCGGCAAACTCAACGGCCTCTGCCGACCCGTAGGGCACCCGCATGGCATGCAGGGCCTCCTGGAAACCCATGATGCCCAGCCCAACAGGCCGATGCCGCACATTGGCGTTACGGGCCTTGGCTACCGCGTAGTAGTTGATGTCGATCACGTTGTCGAGCATCCGCATGGCGGTACTGACCGTCTTTTTGAGCTTGGCATGGTCAAGGACCAGCCCCCCCTGCGGCCCCGCGGTGAGGTGCTGGACGAGGTTGACCGAGCCTAGGTTGCAGACGGCAATCTCGGTGTCGTTGGTGTTGAGGGTGATCTCGGTACAGAGGTTAGAACTGTGGACCACACCCACATGTTGCTGCGGACTGCGGATGTTGCAGGGGTCTTTGAAGGTAATCCAGGGGTGGCCGGTCTCAAAGAGCATGGTGAGCATCTTGCGCCAGAGGGCGGTGGCCTGGATCTTCTTAAAGAGGCGAATCTCCCCGCGGGCCGCCTTCTCTTCGTAGCCGGTGTAGGCCGCCTCAAAGGCCTTGCCCACTTTGTCATGCAGATCGGGAACGTCCGAAGGAGAAAAGAGTGTCCATTCGCCGTTTTCCATGACCCGCTTCATAAAGAGATCGGGAATCCAGTTGGCGGTGTTCATGTCGTGGGTACGGCGCCGGTCGTCCCCGGTGTTTTTGCGCAACTCTAAGAATTCTTCGACGTCGAGGTGCCAAGACTCGAGGTAGGTGCAGACGGCCCCCTTGCGCTTACCGCCCTGATTCACGGCGACAGCCGTATCGTTGACGACCTTGAGGAAGGGCACCACCCCCTGGCTCTTGCCGTTGGTGCCTTTAATGTGGCTGCCCAGGGCCCGCACCGGTGTCCAGTCGTTGCCCAGACCACCGGCGTATTTGGCGAGCAGGGCATTTTCTTTAATGGCCTCGTAAATACCATCGAGGTCGTCGGCCACCGTGGTGAGGTAGCAGGAAGACAACTGAGAATGGGTGGTGCCGCTATTAAAGAGGGTGGGGGTGGAGCTCATGAAGTCAAAGCTCGAAAGCAGCTGATAGAACTCAATGGCCCGCTCTTCGCGGTTGAGCTCTTGAATGGCCAGGCCCATAGCGACCCGCATAAAGAAGGCCTGGGGCATCTCGATGCGGCGGCCTTCGCCACTGAAGAGGTCGTTGCGGTCAATCAGGAAATAGCGGTCATAGAGGGTCTGCAGGCCCAGGTAGTCAAACTGCAGGTCACGGTCTGCATTGAGCGCCTGTGCAAGGCGCTTGAGGTCGTAGCGCCCGAGCTCTTCATTTAATAGGCCGATCTCAATGCCCTTCTTGATATACCGAGGAAAGTAGTCGACATACTGCGACGCCATATCAGTCTGCGAGACCTCTGCCCCCAAGATTTCCTTGCGAATGGTGTGCAGGAGCAGGCGGGCACTGACTTTTGCATAGGCGGGATCCTTCTCAATAAGTGCGCGGGCCGCCAAGATGGCGGATTTTTCAACTTCTTCTACGGGTACCCCGTCGTAGAGGTTTTTTACCGTGTCGTTGAGTACTGGTTCTGCATGGGCATGGCCCTCAAGCCCCTTGCAGGCATCGGTGATGATGCTCTGAAGCCAGGCCTGATCAAGTGGCACCCGTTGGCCTTTGACAAGCATGCTGAGTTGGTGGTCTGCCACCTGGGCCTTGGTCTTGGCAGCGCGCTCTTGGGCCCTGCGCTCACGGTAGAGCACGTAGGCACGTGCCACCTCATGTTCGCCTGAGCGCATCAGGGCGAGTTCCACCT
>JBEDFV010000072.1:0-12419 GCA_041175005.1 Pseudomonadota bacterium | reverse complement strand
GCGTACACTGGTTGCACAGGGTCAGCCCTCGGTCTTGCCAGCCTATTTCGATGTGGTCTACGCAAGTCCGTTGGTGCGGGCCTGGCGGACAGCCGAGCCTCTTGCAGCACATTTCGGGCTGTCTCTGCAGCCAGCCCCCGCATTGGCAGAACGTCACTTTGGCGAATTACAAGGGGTATGCCACGCAGAGATGCCGTTGCGGTTTCCGGAGGCGGCGCGTCGTTGGGAGAGCCGCGATCCAGACTTTCGGCCTGTAGGCGGGGAGAGCCTCAACGACTTTTTCGCACGTGTTCAGGGCTGCATGACTCAACTCCTCGCCGCCCATGCCGGTGAGCGCTTGCTGTGTTTCACCCACGGCGGCGTGCTTGACATGGTCTTTCGGATCGCCCAGGGAATAGGCCTTGAGGCGCCGCGTACCTGGGGTATTCCGAACACGGGTATCAATGTCATTACCCACGGCCCTGATGGTTATGCCATGAAGGCCTGGGCCTGGACGGGGCATCTGGAAGGCTTGTCAGATGCCCCAGGGTCAGACTAGCTAGACCATCTTCGGCAGCTCCTGCGGGCGCAGGTCGAAGACCAGTACCTCGGCCTGCTCGCCCTCCTCGATCACAACCTCTCGAACATTGCGGAGTCGGGCGCCATCGCCTTCCTCAAGCTGCTCTCCATTAACCGTCAGCCGCCCTCGGGCCAGATGCACATAGGCATACCGATTTTCTGGCAACGAGAGCACCGCGCGCTCCTCGCCATGAAAGAGGCCTGCATAGACGCGCGTATCTTGGTAGACCGACAGAGAGCCGTCCACCCCTTCTGGAGAAATAATCAGCCGCAGTCTCCCGCGCTTGTCTTCCTCTGAAAAGAACTGCTGCTGATAGCGAGGTGCAACACCCTTGCGGTTGGGCACGATCCAGATCTGTAGAAAATGCACCAGGGCTGACGTCGAGGCATTGAACTCGCTGTGACGAATACCCGACCCCGCACTCATCATCTGCACATCCCCTGGGCGAATCTCCGCGCCCGTGCCCATGGAGTCTTTGTGGGCCAGGGCCCCTTCAAGCACATAAGAGAAGATCTCCATGTCGCGGTGGCCATGGGTATCAAAGCCCATGGCCGGCTGCACGCGGTCGTCATTGATGACCAGCAGGTCGGAGAACCCTTGCTGCTGGGGGTCGAAATAGTGACCAAACGAGAAGGTGTGACGCGAGCTGAGCCAGCCCAGATTGGCCACCCCGCGCTGGGCAGACCGACGGATCTCCATCACTGCTTGAGTGCCTCAATGGCCACAGTGATGGTGACTTCGTCGCCGACTGCTGGGGCAAACTTGCCCGCATTGAAGTCGGAGCGCTTAATCACGGTGCTCGCGTCCGCCCCGATCACGTCTACCTTGCGCATGGGGTGCGGCTTGTTGACATAGCGGTTGACCTTCAGAGTCACGGGCTTTGTAACACCCTTAATGGTGAGGTTGCCTTCAATACTCGAAGGCTTATCGCCGTCAAAGACGACCTTGGTGGACTTGAATGTGGCCTTGGGAAATTTGTTGGTGTCGAGAAAGTCTTCTGCCTGAATATGCTCATTGAAGGTGGCGTATCCCGTATCCACAGATTTCATGTCGATCTCGATATCCACGGATGCCGTCTTGGCGGCCTTATCAAGGACCACCTTGCCGCTCGTCTTGGTGAACTTGCTGAGCTGGGTTGAGAGGCCGAAGTGGTCATAAGAGAACCGCGGATAGGTGTGTGTGGGGTCGACCAGATAAGTCTCTGGGGCAGCAATAGCCGGCGTGGTCAGCGCAGCATAGGCTGCGAGGGCGATAAACAGCGGACGCAGTGCAGTCATTGAAACAGTCATTGAAAAACTCCTTCTAGAGATGTTGATGAGAGTGGAAAAAATAACAACGGATACTGTGAAAGGCGCTCAGGCCCCGGCCATAGCCACGATGCGGAACTTCACTAAGACCTCGTTGGCGAGGATGTCGAACTTGGCCCAGGGGCCCTCACCAATGCTGAAGTCGCCACGCTTGATCACAAAGCTGCCTTCGAAGATGCCTGCCTTGCCTTGGGTGGTGAACTGGGCGGGCACTACCACGGCGCGGCTCTGGCCTTTTATAGAGAGTGTGCCGGTCACCTCAAACCGCTGGCCACCGAGCGGCTTGACCTGGGTTGCAACAAACTTTGCGCTTGGAAAGGCCTTGGTATGAAACCAGCCTTTGCCGGCCACCTCTTCGTCTGACTCGGCGGCGCCCGTGTCGACACTCGCAAGCGCCACATCGAAGCTCGCCTTTGTCGCCGCAGGCTTGGCCGGGTCAAACCGCAGTTCGGCGGTGAAGGATTTGAATCGGCCATCGACCTTCACGCCCATCTGCTGATAGACAAATTCGATGCGGCTCTGGTCAGCCTGAAGCCGACTGTATTCCAGTGCCTGAGCCGTGCTCGCTATCATCGCGAGTCCCACGGAAATGAGGGTGAAGACCTGCTTCATATGCTTACTCCGAGAAAGAAGATGTGTTGGATGTCGAGCCTCTTCGACCCATGCCAAAGAGCATGCGCGAGAGCGTGCCATCGCGGTCTTTGAACTGGTGTTTCAGTGCCATGACGGTGTGGCCAATCACCAGGACCATGAGCGTGATCGCGAGCCCCTTGTGTACCAGCACGAGAACCTCGCCGAGTTCTCGGTTCTTTTCGATCAGGTCGGGCAGCGGAATGAGGCCAAACCAGACTGTCTGAAAGCCCTTGGCCGAACTCATCAGCCAGCCGGATAGAGGGATTGCCAGCATAAAGGCATAGAGCGCGACATGGCCGAGATGGGCGGCGCGTTGCTGAACTGGCGTCATCTGCACAGGAAACGGGGGCGGGCGGTGGCCGAGGCGCCAGAGCAGTCGCAGCCAGACCAGAACAAAGAAGGTAACGCCCGCCCATTTGTGCCAGGAGTAGAGCTGGAGTTTCTCCGGCGATAGCGGCAGGTCTGCCATGTAGATGCCGAGGCCAAAGAGCCCAAAGAGCATGGCGGCCATGAGCCAATGGAGGCTTTTCGCGATGGCGGTGTAGCCGGTATCGGCCTCTACATCGGCTGCGGGTAACACAGACGGTGGGGATGCATTCGTATTCATGGCGCCACTTTAGAGCGTCCTTTTGTTTTCATAAATGGGCTAATAAAGAACTTGTAATTGCGATTTCTGCAACAATCGGGGTCCTGGGGCAGGGGCCTAAGAGGCAGACTGCAGGCAGAGCTGCCAAAAGGTGTACGCTCTCGGGTTGAAGGCGGTCATGTTGGGGAGGACATTGGTATCTCGCTGTCACATAACAAAAACGCCATCCAACAAAAAAATCGTTAAGGAGGTTTTTATGCAAGCAACACGTCGTCAGTTTGTGATTTATTCGGTGTCTGGTGTCGGGGCGCTCTGCCTGGGCGCAGCCGCGCAGGCGCAGGCCATGGTGTCGGAGACCGACCCGCAGGCCACCGCGGTGGGCTACAAGGCCGACACCACCAAGGTGGATAACAAAAAGTTTCCCAAGCATGCAGCGACGCAGCAGTGTTCAAACTGCGCCCTTTATCAGGGAGCGGCAACAGCAGCGGCTGCGGGTTGCGCCATCTTCCCCGGTAAGCAGGTTGCTGGTAAGGGATGGTGCTCCGCCTGGGCGAAGAAGGGCTGATCCGAGGCCTGCTGTCTGATCAGCAGCAGGCCTTCTTCCAACAGCCGTATCCCTCGTTTACAACACGCCGCCGCAGGCTTCAAGCCCTGCGGCGATTCATACTCGACCATCAAGAGCCAATCTGCGCTGCAATTGCCGCTGATTACGGGCATCGGTCCCGGCACGAGACGCTTGTCACCGAGATCCTTCCGGTTCTCAAAGAGATACAGCACACCTTATCGCATCTTCGGCGCTGGACGCGGCCGCAGAGGCGGTCGGTAGATCGCACGGCCTTTGGCCTGGCGCGCAATACTGTGGCGCCCCAGCCTCGTGGGGTCGTTGGGGTGATCGTTCCCTGGAACTTTCCGCTCAATCTCAGCTGCATGCCTCTCGTATCGATTCTTGCGGCAGGAAACCATGCCATGGTCAAGATGAGCGAGTGGTCCCCCCGGCTCGCAGACCTGCTGGTTTCCGAGATGCCTCGGTATTTGCCGACGACCGAAGTAGCCTTTGTGAAGGACCCCGGGGGCCTTGGCCCTCGCTTCTCCGCGCTGCCCTTTGATCATCTTGTCTTTACCGGCTCGACCCAGACGGGCCGTGCCGTCATGGCGGCAGCCGCGCAGAATCTCTGCCCGGTGACGTTGGAACTCGGTGGGCGTTCACCCGCGATAGTCTTCCCGGATTTTTCCATCCAGCAGGCCGCGGACCGGATTATGTATGTGAAGTGCCTGAATGCGGGGCAGATCTGTACCACAGTGGACCATGTCTATGTACCGCGGGCGGGCTTGGAGGACTTTATCGCCGCCTGCCAGCGCTATGTCGCCACACGGTACCGCCGTCTCGATTCGCCGGACTACACCTCGGTGATTCATCGCGCGGCCTACGACCGGCTGGTGCAGGGCTTGTCTGAGGCGCGAGCGCGGGGTACACGGCTGGTGCCGTTGATGCCTGCACCGACCGAGGATGCAGAAGGACACCGGCTGGCGCCGCATCTGGTGATTGACCCGCCGGCCGACCTCGCATTGATGACGCGCGAGATTTTTGGCCCAATTCTTCCGGTGGTGCCCTACGACGACCCAGAGCAGGTGATTACCCAGGTTCGTCGCGGCCCCAAGCCTCTCGCCTTCTATCCATTTACGCATCATCGGCCCCTGGTTCAGCGCCTGATTCATGAGGTTCCCGCAGGGGGGGTGTCGGTGAACGATGCCTTGTTTCATGTGGCCCAGGCTGATCTCCCCTTTGGCGGCCTAGGGGAATCGGGCATGGGGCACTATCATGGATGGGAGGGGTTTCAGACCTTCTCGCAACTCAAGCCCGTTTTTTACCAGAGTCGTTGGCCTGCTACGGTCGTGCTGCGTCCGCCCTACGGACCGCTTCTGGAGAGAATCGTGGGTTTCTTGTCTCGTTAACCTGGTTGCGGTCTTTCAGATACGCAGCATTCAGAAGAGGAATCGCGCATGCATGCTTTTTTGATTAATGCCAATGCAAAAGAAATTACCCCGGTGGTCTTGGATGACGGAATCGCCTCTATTCGTGGACTCATTGGATTCGACTCGGTCGACTCCGATGAAATTGACAGCAATGGCGATCGTCTGTTTTTTGATGAGGCCTGTTTTATTCGCGAACAAAAGGGTGCCGGCCGTTTTCGGCTCGATACGTTACCGCCTGTCTCAGGATCGGGGGTCGTGGTGGGTAGCCGCAACGATGGTGCAGAACTCGTCGATGTACAGGTAAGCCTTGCGGCGCTTCAGAAGCGTGTCCAGTTCCTCTGAGGCTCCCGCACCGCCCAACTACATTACGCCCCAGGGCTATACGCGACTGCGCCTGGAATTGCAGTCTCTGGTCTTAAAAGAGCGGCCTGCGGTGACCCAGATCGTTTCGTGGGCTGCATCCAATGGCGATCGTTCTGAGAATGGCGACTACCTCTACGGGAAGAAGCGCCTGCGTGAAATAGACCGTCGCATTAGGTTTCTTACCAAGCGATTGGAAGCGGCCCAGGTGGTCGATCCCTCCGTACACCAGGGAAAAGACCAGGTCTTTTTTGGCGCCTCAGTAACCTATCTGCGTAACGAGAAGACAGAAGAGACAGTGCGTATTGTGGGGGTCGATGAGGTCGACCCCGAGAGGCGTTACGTGAGCTGGGTCTCGCCGATTGCCCGGGCGCTTCTGAAGTCCCGGGAAGGGGATCGGGTGCAATTACAGACCCCGGCAGGCCCAGATTCCCTTGAGATTCTCTCTGTATCCTATGAGGATGTTGGCGATGTTCCGATGTCCCCGCCCCTGTCCCCAGGTTGATCGACACACAAGAAAGAGTCTTCTATGACCGACCCAACAATGACCGAACCACGGCTCACCTCGCTCTCCCATGGCGGGGGCTGCGGCTGCAAGATTGCACCCGGCGTACTCTCCGAGATTCTTAAAGATACAGCTGCGATGGCGGTACCGCCGGAATTGTTGGTGGGTATCGGTACCGCAGACGATGCGGCGGTGTATCAGCTCAATGAGGACCAGGCGCTGGTGGCTACCACCGACTTCTTTATGCCCATTGTTGACGACCCCTTTGACTTTGGTGCCATCGCGGCGACCAATGCGATCTCGGATGTCTATGCCATGGGAGGAAGGCCCATTATGGCCCTGGCCTTGGTAGGCATGCCGATTGGGCAGCTCTCGACTCAGACCATTGGCAAGATTCTGAAGGGTGGCCAGTCGGTCTGTCAGTCGGCGGGAATTCCCATAGCCGGCGGCCACACCATTGATTCGGTAGAGGCTATTTATGGTCTGGTGGTGATGGGGCTCGTGCATCCCAAGAAGCTCAAGCGCAATGCAGATACAAAGCCAGGCGATGTGATCATTCTTGGGAAGCCCTTGGGCGTGGGGATTTATTCTGCCGCATTGAAAAAGGCGGCCTTATCTGAGGCTGATTACCGGCTCATGGTGGAGACGGCCACCCGCCTGAATCGACCGGGGGCCGATCTGGCGGATATCGATGAGGTCCATGCGGTGACCGATGTCACGGGCTTTGGCCTGGCAGGGCATGCGCTGGAGATGGCCCGTGGGGCGGGGGTACAGATTGCCATTGACTGGCCTGCGGTGCCTCTGCTTCCAGAGACCCGCGCCTTCGCAGAACAGGGTTTCATTACCGGCGCCTCTGGCAGAAACTGGGCGGGCTATGGCAGAGAAGTCAGCCTGCCGGCGGGTTTTTCCGATACCGACCTTGCGATTCTGACCGATCCACAGACCAGCGGCGGCCTTCTCGTCTCCTGCACGCCGGCTGCTGCAACGCGGGTGGAGAAGGTCTTTGCAGACCATGGTTTTGCTGCATGCCGCGTTGGCGTTGCGCAGGCAGGTGCGGGCCTTCTGGTGCGCTAACGCAAGGCGCTATGGCGGGGGAAGCGGCTCTCAATGATGTCTGAAATGGTGGGGTAGCGCAGCCGCACCCGCAGTTCCTGCGAAAGCCGGACCGACTGCACCTTGCGCGAGTCCTGCATAAAGCTTGCGGTCATGGGGGTGATCTCCCCGCGGGCTACTGCCAGTGCAAAGGCTTCGCGAGTCAGGCGCGGCGGACGCGGCAGGCCGGCTGCGTCGGCCACCGTGTCGTAGTAGTCTCCCAGGGCCATCGTGCCACCGCAGACCGCATTGGTAATCCGTGCAGGCTGCCCGCGCCAGAGGGCCGTCCAGCAGATGCGCGCGAGGTCGTCGGCATGAATATGGTTGGTGAAGACGTCGTCTTCCGGACGCAGCATGCGCGCACCCGCACGAATACGATCAACGGGCAGCTTTTCTTCTGTGGTGATTCCAGGCACACGCAAGAGATGAAAGCCCAGGCCTCGCCAGGCAGATTCTGCATCGAGTCGGCGCAGCGAGCGGGGCTGGCGTGTCTGGCAGGCACTGGTCTCATCGACGCGTGCGCCCTGATGATCGCCGTAGACGCCGGTGGTGCTGATATAGATACCTCGGGGGTGGGGGGCGCTGTGCGAGGCTTTATGGCGAATCGCGGCTACTAGTCTCCGGCTGCGCAGGTCTCGCGGCCTGTCTGTTGGCCCCGATTCTGAAGGCGGGAAGAGCACCATCCAATGGGTGACCACAGAGGCGAGTCGCCGGCACGAGGCCCGTGTATCGAGATTCCAGCCCAGCAACATAATCTGTCGCCCCGCCAGACTGCGCCGGGCTTTGAGGTCTCGGCCCAGAAGAATTGCCTCTTCAGGGTCTGCAGCCGCAGATTCTGGGCGCGAGAGGCTGCGTGCCACACAGAGTAGGCGCGCGGGCAAGACCCCCCAAGAGGTGGTGGTGGCGGCCTCGACCCGCTGGGTGAGAATTCTGCGGCCGATGTCCCCAAAGCCCACCAGACCCACCCGAGGCTGCCGAAAACGGGCCGGCAGCGCACCGATCACGTGGCCTCTTCTCCCAGGTAGGCGGCCCGCACGGCTGGGCTATCGAGAAGTGCAGCGCCCGTGCCTTCTTGGGTAATGAGGCCAGACTCCAGGACATAGCCGTAGTCGGCGGTCTGCAGGGCGAGTCGTGCGTTCTGCTCCACAAGGAGCAGCGTGGTGCCGGCCTGCGAAATGCTGCGCACCACCTCAAAGATGCGGTCCACCATAATGGGCGATAGGCCCATGGAGGGCTCATCGAGCAGCAGCAATCGTGGCCGGGCCATTAATGCCCGGGCCATGGCCAGCATCTGCTGCTCGCCACCGGAGAGCGTTCCTGCAAGCTGCTTGGCGCGCTCCTTGAGTCGGGGAAAATGCGCGAACTGTGCCTCGAGATCGGCGTTTACCTCGGCGCTTCGCGCGGCCTCACCGCGACGGCACTCCGCCCCCATGAGCAGGTTCTCCATGATGGTCATGCGGGTGAAGATTCCGCGTCCCTCGGGCACCATAATCAGGCCATGGCCGGGTAGCGCATGGCCCGGCAGCGCCGTAATGTCTTGGCCTTCAAACCATATCTGGCCTGCCGCCTTGGGAATGAGGCCGGTGATGGACTTTAGGGTGGAGGTCTTACCAGCGCCGTTGGCGCCGATGAGGGCCACGGTCTGACCCTGATGGACCTCAAAGGAAATGCCCTTGACCGCCTGTATACCGCCATAGCGGACCTGCAGCGCGTCGATACGCAGAAAGGGAGTGGTGGTCATGCGTGTGCCTGGGTACCGAGATAGGCTTCAATGACTGCCGCGTTGGACTGCACCGCAGAGGGCAGACCCTGGGCGATGACCTTCCCGTAGTCGAGCACGGTGACACGGTCGCATAGGCCCATGACCAATTTCACATCGTGCTCAATTAGAAGAATGGTCTTTCCATCGGCCTGAATCTGCCGAAGGAGGTCACGCAGGCCGTTTTTCTCGGTGGCGTTCATACCGGCTGCAGGCTCATCAAGTGCCAGGAGCAGGGGTTCGGTGGCCAAGGCCCGAGCGATCTCGAGCCGACGCTGATCCCCGTAAGAGAGGGTCCGGGCAAGCGACTGGGCGTAGCGGTCGATGCCCACGTATTTTAAGAGGGCATGGGAGCGCTCCTTGATGGCCGCCTCGCTTGCTTTAAAGGCTGCGGTCCGGAAGACTGCCCCCATGACGCCGGCGTGCAGCCCGTGGGTGCGGACATGACGTCCCACCATGACATTTTCTAGGGCGGTCATTTCGGCAAAGAGCCGAATGTTTTGAAAGGTGCGGGCAATACCGGCCTCGGCCACCCGATGCACGGCCGTGGGCGTGTAGGGCACCCCCTTGAGCAGAAACTCGCCGGTGTCGGGTGTGTAGAGCCCGGTAATCACATTAAAGAAGGTGGTCTTACCTGCGCCATTAGGACCGATGAGGCCGTAGATCTGCCCAGGTTCAATGGCAATAGAGACGCCGTCTAGGGCCGTGAGGCCTCCAAACCGTTTACTTACGCCCGAGGCCTGAAGAATGGGGGGCTCCATGGTCCGTGCGCGGCTCGATGCGGTCTCAGGCATGGCGACGTCCGATCAGGCCATGCGGCCTATAAAGCATGATGAGCACCATGGCGAGCCCAAAGAGCAGCATACGCAGGGCTTCTGGTGCGATGACCTCTTCGCCAATGATCGCCATCTGCAGAGGGCGGGCAATGAGCCGCAGAATTTCGGGAATTGCATAGAGCAGAATGGCGCCAAGCACCACGCCCGCCACATTGCCCATGCCGCCCAAGACGACCATGGCCACGATCACAATGCTCTCCATGAGCACAAAGCTCTCGGGTGATACAAAGCCCTGGAAGGCGGCAAACATGGCGCCGGACACCCCACCAAAGCTCGCACCCATGGCAAAGGCAAGGAGCTTCACGTTGCGGGTATGAATACCCATGGCCTTGGCGGCGATCTCATCTTCTCGAATGGCCATCCAGGCCCTGCCAATGCGGGAGTCTTGCAGGCGAATACTGATCACCACCACTGCTACCGTCAGGACCAAAAACAGGTAGTAGTAGAGCTGCACCGAGGGCAGCGAGACAAAGCCGAGGTCGAGCGTCTTACCAAAGCTGATTCCGCCAATCTGTACCGGATCGATCTTGTTAATGCCCTGAGGCCCATTCGTAAAGTTAATCGGCGAATTCAGGTTGTTTAGGAAGATACGAATGATCTCGCCAAAGCCCAGCGTCACAATCGCCAGATAGTCGCCGCGCAGACGCAGAACCGGAAAGCCCAGCAACACCCCAAAAAGAGCAGCCAGCGCCGCGGACAGAGGCACGACCATCCAGATGGAGCTGTGCAGCCCGTCAGGAAAGGTCTGCCGAATCCATGCAAACTGCTCGAAGAGGTGCGGTGAGGCGAGCAGCGCATACATGTAGGCACCCACGGCATAAAAGGCCACATAGCCAAGATCAAGCAGCCCCGCATAGCCCACGACAATATTGAGGCCCAGGGCAAGCATGATGTAGAGCATGGCAAAGGCAAGAATGCGAATCCAGGCATTGCCAAAGGCACCCGCGACAAAGGGCAGAAGCACGAGGGCCAGCCCAAGCAGCACAACGCCTAGCATGGCGTTGCGTCGGGTCCAGGAGAGTTGCAGCGACGGCATATGGGTGGGCTTGTCAGGTGATTTAGGCGCGGTCTGCCACCCGCTCCCCCAGAAGCCCGGAGGGGCGGAAGAGCAGCACAATGATGAGCACGGCAAAGGCAAAAATGTCTTGGTAGTGGCTGCCAAGAAAGCCGCCGGTAATGTCGCCAATGTAGCCCGCGCCGAGGCTTTCAATTATTCCTAGGAGTAGACCCCCGAGTACCGCACCCGGCACATTCCCAATGCCGCCGAGTACCGCAGCGGTAAAGGCCTTCAGGCCAGGAATAAAGCCCATGGTGAAATGTACGATGTTGTAGTTCATGGCCACGAGCATGCCGGCCACGGCTGCGAGGGCCGCACCGATCATGAAGGTAATGGCAATGATGCGGTCGGGGTTGATGCCCATGAGCAGCGCGATCTTCGGATTTTCTGATACCGCCCGCATGGCCCGCCCCATAGAGGTGGTCTGAATCAGAATAATCAGCCCCGTCATGAGTACCGCCGACACCACCAGAATCAACAGCTGCTTGGGCGCGAGAAAGGCGCCCCCGATTTCAATGGGGGTGGTGGGCAGCAGATCCGGGAAGACCTTGGGGTTCGGGCCCCAGATCATCATGGCAAGGGTCTGCAAGACAATCGAAAGGCCAATAGCAGTAATAAGCGGCGCAAGACGGGGTGCATTGCGTAAGGGGCGATAGGCCACGCGTTCAATCGTGGCCGAGAGCACCATGCAGACGGGGATCGTGACCACCAGCGCCATGACCATGATCCAGAGTCCGTTGAGTTCGGGAAACAGAGACTGCAGGAGCATCACCATGGTGAGGCTCACCATAGCGCCAATCATCAGGACTTCACCGTGGGTGAAATTGATGAGCTGCAGAATGCCATAGACCATGGTGTAGCCCAGAGCCACCAGGGCGTAGACACTGCCGAGAACCAGGCCGTTTAGGATCTGCTGAAGAAAGATGTCCATAAAAACAAAAACCCCTGCCGGAGAGCGACAGGGGTTTGTAACACAGCTTTTCTAAAACCTATCTAGGGTTTTACTTGATGGTCATGATGTACTTGGCGAGTGCCAATGCATCGGCCTCGGACACGTTGGGCTGCGCAGGCATGGGAATCGGGCCCCAGACCCCTGAGCCACCCGCTTTGATCTTCTTGGCCAGCTTGTCAGCCGCGGCTGCGTCGCTTGCGTACTTGGCTGCGACATCTTTGTAGGCAGGGCCGACCATTTTCTTGTCGTTGGCATGGCAGGCCGTGCAGTTGTACTTCTTCAACATTTCGGGGCTGGCCTGAACGCCGGCGGTCATGGCTAACAGGGACGCAGCAAGAACTAAGGAACGCATAATTCTCCTCCAGAGCATTGAAATTTCAGGTTTATGTAAAAACGCGCATATTGTAAGGCAACTTCTTTTCTTTACAGCGCTTTTATTTCCCTGAGAGCAGAGAGGCATCTGGGTCGGTCACCGCGCCCCGACTTGCGGTCGAGGCCAGTGCGGCAAATTTGGCCAGAACGCCTCGGGCGTATCGGGGCTTGGGCGGCTGCCAGGCGGCCTTGCGGCGGGCCATCTCTGCCTCGGGCAGGTTCAGTTGGATTAGCAGCTTATGGGCATCGATGGTGACCGAATCCCCTTCTTCGATAAGGGCGATCGGGCCACCCACAAAGGCTTCCGGCGCCACATGGCCCACCACCATGCCCCAGGTGCCGCCAGAGAAGCGGCCATCGGTAATGAGCCCGACTGACTCGCCGAGCCCCTGTCCGATGAGGGCGGAGGTGGGTGCAAGCATCTCAC
>JBEDFV010000071.1:0-3280 GCA_041175005.1 Pseudomonadota bacterium | reverse complement strand
AAAAACAACTGTTTAAATAATTTACTGAAACTTATTTATGAGCTTCGGGCAGCGTTGGGTGTGGGCCGCCTGGGCTTCATGATGCACTTTGCACAGGCCGAGTCGCTGCTTGCCGCAGAGGAGCCATTTGCCCGATTTGAGTGGGCGTTGGAGCAGCTGGGTCATGGGGCGGGGGAGCCCCTGAGTATCGCCAACTCGGCCGCTGCGATACACCTACCCTTTGCCCGCATGGGATGGCTGCGCCCGGGTATTGCGCTCTATGGGGCAAGCCCCTTTCATTACGATCACGGGCATGCCCCCGTCTTTGCGGCGTTGGGCCTGCGCGCGGCGCAGACGCTGCAGACCGAGTTGATCGCCGTGCAACATCTTGATGCGGGCGAAGGCGTGGGCTATGGGCTGCGTTTTCGGGCCCCTGGCCCGATGCGCATTGGGGTGGCCGCAGTGGGGTATGCCGACGGTTATCCACGCACGGCGCCCGATGGCACCCCGGTTCTCGTCGATGGCAGGCGCTGCGTGGTCGCGGGCCAGGTATCGATGGATCTGGTCACGATTGACCTCTCGGCTGCTCCTGAGGCACGGGTGGGTAGTACGGTGGAACTCTGGGGGGCAGCACTGCCCGTGGATGAGGTCGCAAGCCACTGCAAGACGGTGGGCTATGAACTCTTGACCGCGATCACCCCGCGGGTAGCCCGTCGTCGGCGAGAAGCGTCGCCCGCCATGCCAGCGGCTGGCCGGGGCGCTGCCTAATGGCCAAGCCCAAGCTCGGTTTTGTCTGTAACGCCTGTGGCCAGGGCCACCCCCGTTGGCAGGGCCAGTGCGATGGCTGTGGCGCATGGAACACGCTTGAGGGGGGCCGTCTGCAGGAGACCTCCAGCAAGGCTGCAGCCCGAAGCCTTGCGCCCGCCAGTAGCCTGCAGCCCTTGTCGGAGGTGGCTGCCGAGTCCCTCGCCCGCTGGTCGACCGGCATGGAGGAGTTCGACCGGGTCTTGGGTGGTGGGCTCGTGCCCGGCGCCGTGGTCTTGCTGGGGGGCGATCCAGGCATTGGCAAGTCGACGCTCTTGCTGCAGGCCCTCTCGCGTATGGCCAGCGCCTTGGCCGACGAGGCGAGTCTCTTGTATGTCACGGGAGAAGAGTCCGCAGCCCAGGTGGCGCTGCGCGCCCGTCGCCTCGGCCTTCCCACGCAGAGCCTGCAGCGAGTGAAGATTCTTGCCGAGACGCAGCTCGAACTCATTCTTCCTGAACTCGAGCGCTTAAAGCCGCCCCTAGTGGTGATCGACTCCATTCAGACCCTCTTTACCGAGCTGCTCGGGGCGGCGCCGGGTTCGGTCTCTCAGGTGCGTGAGGTGGCCGCACGCCTCACCCGCTGGGCCAAAGATACGGGCAATGCGGTGGTCTTTGTGGGCCATGTGACGAAGGAGGGCACCCTGGCGGGGCCGCGCGTACTCGAGCATATGGTGGATGCGGTGCTCTACTTTGAGGGCGATGCCCAGGCCTCGTTTCGGGTGGTGCGGGCGGTGAAGAATCGGTTCGGTACCGCCAATGAACTTGGGGTGTTTGCCATGACCGAGACGGGCCTGAAGGCGGTCACAAACCCGTCCGCCCTATTCTTGTCGGAGGGGCAGCTCGGCCAGGCGCACAACGAGAAGGCTGCTCAGTCCTTGGTGTCCGGCGCCTGCGTGCTGGTCACTCAAGAGGGCAGCCGCCCTCTGCTCGTGGAGGTGCAGGCCCTTGTCGATACCAGCCATGTGCCCAATCCGCGACGATTGAGTGTGGGTCTGGATCCGCAGCGTTTGGCCATGCTTCTGGCTGTGCTTCATCGGCATGCGGGGATTGCCTGTTTCGATCAAGATGTATTTCTGAATGCCGTCGGGGGCGTCCGCATTCAAGAGACGGCAGCCGACCTCGCCATTCTTGCGGCGGTCGTGTCCTCGTTGCGCAACCGGCCGTTGCCTCGCGGTCTGGTGGTATTCGGGGAACTCGGTCTGGCGGGCGAGGTGCGCCCCGCACCCCGCGGCCTAGAGCGGCTCAAAGAGGCCGCCCGGCTTGGCTTTTCACAGGCTCTGGTGCCCGCCGCCAATGCCCCGAAGCGGCCTATAGAGGGCCTGGAGGTCTGGCCGGTAGCGCGCCTCTCCGAGGCGCTTGAGCGCCTGTTCTCGCGGGGCTAGGGTCAGGAGTCGAGGGTGCGCAGCACCTCTTGAGCGGTCTGCACCCCGCCGCGTACCGCCGATTCAATGCAGGCGGGATAGCCTGGCGTGAGATCGTCTGCGGCTCGAAAGAGCCCGCCTGGCCCCAGAGCGCTGGGGCCCCAGGCCTGTTGGCTGTCTACATGGTCGGCGGTGCAGGCCCAGGTGGCCTGGTCCTCATGGGTCACCCGAAATGGCAATTGGGAAAAGGCAGCCGCCCCGAGTCTGGGAGCCAGGGTGTGTTCGAGGGCGGTCTTTAGCGCATGCACGGTCTGCTCGTGTCGGTCCTTTGTTGTTGCACTGGCCACGGCAGCAATGATCTGGCCCTGGGCAACCGGTGGCCGCGCAAGCACCATAGCCACCTGGTCATCGCTTGCCGGCATGGGCCGCAGAATGCTGGGCGTAAGCTGTGCGGCCTGCGACTGCTCTGGGGTCAGGGCCGCATAGAGCGTTGTTACGCCAAGCGTCCTTACGGTAGTCCAGCGTTGTTTTTCTCTGGAGAACTGGTCAGCTGCCTGGGGTGATAGCGCAGGAACCGAGAGGGCCAGTGCCCGACAGGCTGTGGCGGGCAAGGCCAAGACCACCGCGTCAAATGCCTTATCGGCAAGACCCGCTGCGACCGCCATTGACAGGCTGCTGGCGTGAAAGCCAAGCCGCCATTGGTGGTGAAAGGGTTCAAGACCGGTGATGCGGCAGCGGCTTACGAGCTGCACGCCGCGGCCTCGCAGCGTGTCTACCACCGGGTTAATGGCGTTGCGTGAGAGGTCATGCAGGGGGTGCAGGGTGTCGCTCGCATGTGCCGGACCCAGAAGGCTGTCTCGCAAGACCCGCAGTGCCACATGGGCGCTGGCCTGATCAAAGGGCGTGTTGAGTGCCCCCTCGATGAGCGGCTGCCAAAAGAAATCTACGAGTGTCTGGGGGATCCGTTGCTGTCCCCACCATGCCTTAGCATTGCCTTGGGCTGTCCAGCCAGCGTGCCAGGCACGCAGCATGGTCTGGGCAAGGCTCCATTGCCAGGAAAGCGGCCAGGGGCGGGTCGTGGCGGTGCGGCGGTTGGCAAGGCTACTTTTGAGTAATCGCAGCACCCCTGCATCGGA
>JBEDFV010000070.1:0-3759 GCA_041175005.1 Pseudomonadota bacterium | reverse complement strand
GGTGACTGATCCAAGCGCGACGCTGCATGCCCTGCCCAATGCCACCAGCACCCCAGAGTTACAGATCAAGACCCAGGAGGGTGAAAACTATGCCCTTGTGGCCCTGCTCAAAGAGAAGGGTGAGTTCCCGACCGCCCGGGAACGGATTCTCATTGATGGTGTTCGCGTGGAGTACGACGACGGATTCGGGCTGGCCCGTCCTTCGAATACCACCCCGGTGGTTGTGCTGCGTTTTGAGGCTGACAACACGGAGGCGCTTGCCCGAATTCAGGCGGAGTTTCGTGCGGTGCTGACGCGCCTGGCACCTGGTCTTGTACTTCCTTTTTAGTCGCAGGCATTTCGATTGTTAGAAGACGGTGATCGTGCCCTTTTGGATCGGGTGACGATTCTCGTGGTGACCTATGAGAGTCGTCACTGCCTGGAAGGTCTCTCCCCGTTGCTTTCTGTATGCCCGCATGTGGTCCTGGTAGATAACGCCAGCCGAGATGGCACTGCCCAGCAGGCACAGGCATTATGGTCACATGCCCGTATAGAGGTGATGCCCTACAACCAGGGGTTTGGGGCCGCCAATAACGCTGGTTTGCGGCAGATTTCCACGCCCCTGGCCTTACTCTTGAACCCCGACTGTCGGCTCGGGCTGCCCGCTCTGCTTACCCTCATTCGTGCCTCCCAGGCATTTCCGCAGGCGGCGATTCTTGCGCCGCAGTTGACCGATAGCCATGGCCGGAAAGACCAGAGTTATCGGTGGCCACGATGGACATGGCGATCGCGCGGGCCGATCGCCCAAGGGCCCGCCTGTGTGGGCTTTGTCTGCGGCGCTGCGATGCTCTGGCGGCTTGAGGCCTTTGCGGGGGTCGGCTACTTCGATGAAGACTTCTTCCTCTACTACGAGGACGACGACCTCTGCCTGCGGCTCTTTCAGTCCAGGCGCCCGATGATGATCATTCCAGAGGCCACGTCCGTCCATGAAGGACGGCAGTCGGTCTCGGGGCGGTTCCGTATGAAAAGCGAACACCTTAGAGGCTATTGGCATGCGCGATCCAAGCTCACCTTTTTGCAGAAGCACCGGTCTATGCAGGCAGCACGCAAGGCCCGTAGCCGACTGCTTCTGCTGACGACGCTTGCACTGCCCCTAAGGGTGCTCTTTTTCTCGCCCCGACTAATCGCCCGCATGGTCGGGCGGTGGCAAGGCCTTGCCACATGGACACCAGAGGAGATGTCGCATGGATAAGCACCTTCGAGTGCCAGGACTCACCGTGGGCATTCTTGCGATGAACGAGTCTGCCCGTATCGCCCAGTGCGTTGCAAGCGCTGCATTTGCGGAGAAGGTCATCGTGGTCGATAGCGGCAGCGTAGACGATACGGTTGCGATCGCGCAGGCCGCTGGGGCGGAGGTACATCGCTATACCGATTGGCAGGGCTTTGCTGTACAGCGCAATAGACTGCTCGCCCAGGTAAAGACCGACTATATTTTTTTTCTGGATGCCGATGAGATCATTCCGCCATCACTCGCCCGGGAGATTGCTACAGTGGTTACCTCGGGGCGGGATGAGGTCTGGGAGATTCTCTGGACACAGGTCGCGTATGGCCGGCCGCTCACCGCGATGCGCTCGACTGGCGGGATCAAACGGCTCTTTAAAAAAGATTCACTGTTGCGGTACGAAGGCGTGGTCCATGAGGCCGCTGTGATGCGCGATTCAGACATTCCTGTTTATCGCTTCCGAACCCCTCTATTACATTACTCACGAGAGACGGTGTATGACAGCTTAAAGAAGCTTGCACAATATGTGCAGCTTGGTGCGCTGAAGCGTGCCGAAAAAGGCAAGCGGGGCGGCATTTTGCGTGGCACCGCGTCTGCTATGGCGATCTTCTTGAAGCTCTATTTTTTCCGGCGTGCCTTTCTCTGCGGCCCAGAGGGCTTTCTATTCTGCTTCTTAATCGCGCTTGAGTGCTTCTTTCGTTATGTGGCCCTGAAATACGACCACCTCAGTATCAAATCCACCGCAGCCCTTCGCTAATCCATCTCCAGAGTAGATTTTCATGAAGATTCTTATCGCACACCAGACAGTCATCCCGGTCTTTGCCTACGGAGGCACCGAACGGGTTGTCTGGGACCTTGCCAAGGCCTTGATCGCCCTGGGCCACCAGGTGACTTTTCTCGTGCCAGAGGGTTCTCGTTGCGATTTTGCTCCGGTACGTTTTATTGACCCTACCGTTCCTCTGATGCAGCAGATCAAGCCTCGCGAGTTTGATGTGGTGCACTTTCAGCACAATACGTTTGAGGAGCCTGACTATCCTTATGTGGTCACTGAACACGGCAACTCTAAAAATGAGAAGCCCTTCCCTCGCAATACGGTCTTTGTCTCAAGGAATCATGCCCAGCGCTATGGCTCAGCTGTCTACGCGCTCAATGGGCTCGACTGGTCTGCCTATCCTGCGGTCGACTTTACCCGTCCGAGAACCCATTTCCATTTTCTTGGAAAAGGCTCCTGGCCGGTGAAGAATCTGCGTGGCGCCATTCAGGTCGCCCGCGCGGCGCGCGTGACCTTCGAGGTTCTTGGGGGCAAGCGCCTGAACCTATCGCGGACCATTCGTTTCACTCCCTGGCCATCGATCCATTTTCACGGCATGGTCGGGGGGCAGAAGAAGTTTGATTTGTTGAACAGTTCCCAGGGGCTTATTTTCCCCGTCCGTTGGCACGAGCCTTTTGGCCTTGCCGTAATCGAGAGCCTTTACTTTGGATGCCCGGTATTTGCAACCCCGTATGGCGCGCTTCCTGAACTCGTCGACCCTACATGTGGTGTTCTCTCTGAGCGAGGAGAAGATCTTGTCCATGCTATTCATACGCGCAGTTTTGATCCACGCGTTGCGCATGCACGGGCCACACAAATGTTTGATCACCTGCAGATGGGACGAAAGTACCTGGAACTCTTTGAACGCGTCGCCTCCGGCGAAACCCTCAATACAAGCCCCCCTCGGTTACTGGGAAATGGTCACCAGCTTATTCCCTGGCATCTATAGCCTTATGCGACCACGCCATAGATACGAGTAGTCCCATCATGAATATAAAAAACTGACTCTCAATAGAACTCCAGAGAGGGCTATTGATCATGCTGTTGACCAGCAGAATACTCGCGAGGCAGGCAAGCAGTACCCGCGGTGTTTTCTTGGATGAATCAAGCGCGGCCTTGAATAGGCTGAGAATCAGCCCCACATAGAGCACTATCCCGATTAGGCCATGGTCGACACCAAAAAATAAGAATTGGTTATGGGGGTGCCAGTTAAATCGGCCGCAGTTTAATTCTGGGCTCACAAATCGGCAAATCTCGGTATGAAACGCACCCGTTCCGTGTCCCCACCATGGCCTTTCTAGCATGAGTGCCAACGCCGTTTCGTAGTTGAACAGGCGGTGTCCAATTGAGCTTGCCGTATTCTCACGCCAGTTCTCCAATTCCTGCAGCGCGAGCCCCCATCGACCCACCATAGTCTCTGAGGAAAGTAATAACAGACCTAATATGCCGATTAGGCAGATCACGGCAAGAAGTGTCCATCGCCGGGGAATCAGAAGGACACCTGCAGCACTCAAAGACACTAGGAGTGTGAGTGTTCCCGTACGACCCAGCGAGAGATGGGTAATGCTCACACTGGCCAGCAATGCAACGACTATCCAGAGCCAAGTGAGCCATCTATTTTTCGATTCCACCGCATAGGCCAGTGCAATCGCGACAAACAACGACATCATAATGCTCTGGGTAATGT
>JBEDFV010000069.1:0-8899 GCA_041175005.1 Pseudomonadota bacterium | reverse complement strand
ATATGCAGGGTAGGAATGCTGACCGCACCAAGCACCTGCTCCAAGGGACCTTGTCCTACCAGAGGGGGGGCCGAGATAAATATCGCTGCCCGAATGCGACTGTCTCGGAGATCACCCACCTGTACCTCGGTTCCAATAACCTGCGCACCAGAAACAAGCATGGCCGTGTTAGCGCCATAGGAGTGCCCGGCAACTGCAATCTTTGATCGATCGATAAGGGCTGCGTTGTCGGAAGCGAATATCTGATCGAGTGCGAAGCGGACGTCGTGTGCTCTCGCCAGGGCTTCAGATTCTCTTGCGGCCGCCTGCAGGCGCTGCAACATTTCTAGGGGGTTACCACGCCACACATGGTAGTCGCTGCCTATATGCTGCGGGTGCATGGTTGCAATGCCCACGTCGGCCAAGTGGGTTGCCAGGTACTGATAGCCGAACCGTGACCCACCGAGACCGTGGGAAAAGGCAACCAACGGTACGGGCCGCAAGGGGTTGGCCTTTTGAGGCAGATACAGACGCGTCGGAACAGGCCTTTGTCGAGCGGTATCGAGGAGGTCGAGTTCAAGGATTCGGTGGGCTTGCTCGCCCGTGGCTGTTGCTCCCGCAGCTACGCCACCGAGGGAGAGACCGAGTGACCCCCCCGCGAGGCTCAGGCAGCTAGAAAGGAATTTTCGGCGATTCATCCGGTCTTGGTACCTGTATGCTGTTACGAGTTGAAATTAGCAGCTCACCGTGGCGTTCATATCGCTAACGGCAGCGCCTCGGCCAAAAAATCGTAGACCGCTCGTATTCGCTTACTGGTGCGAATCTCTCTGTGAACCACTAACCAGACCGGGAATGGTGCGATCTTTAACTTGGCCAGTAGCGGAACGACTGCCGGATCTGTTCTAAGCAGGTGTTCGCTGATAAAACCAATCCCCAGACCGGCTCTTACAGCCTGCCAGACCGCAATGAGGTCGTCCGTTCTAAACGCAAACTGTTCCCGTTTCACCACCATACCCGCAGCGGCAAAGCCTTTTAGCGTCTCGTCGTTTCGATCGCCACCAATGAGGTCATGATCCAGCAGATCGGTCGCTTGGCGTGGTGTACCGCGACGTCGTAGGTAATCCTGGTGCGCGCAAGCCCTGAGCGCCACCTTACCCACCCGCCGTGCGATTACTGTTGACTGATCGGGCTGAACCATCCGAACCGCGATATCGGCCTCTCGCCGCAAGAGATTGCTTATTGCATTGTTGGCCACCAGTTCTACTTGAACATCGGGCAGTGATAAGCGCATCTGCGCAAGCAATGGAGGAAGGAGATAACACGCTACTGGCTGACTAGCGGTGATGCGTACCGTGCCCGATATCGATCGGTCTGCCCCCGCCACCGTTCGTGAAAGCTGATCGGCACCGTTTTGCATGGTACGCGCCGCGTCGGCGAGACGAAGCGCTGCCTCGGTCGGTATCAGGCCCCGACCGGTTCGGTCAAAAAGAATGACCCCAAGCTGTGACTCTAATTCCGCGAGATGTCTACCGATGGTGGGCTGGCTTGACTGCAGCTGCCTTGCAGCCCCGAGAAGACTGCCATATTCAAGTACCGCAAGGAAGGAGCGTACGAGGGACCAGTTAAATGACGTATTCATAAGTGAAATAAAGACTCTCAAGTATAAGCAGTTGTGTACATACCTACGGCTACTCACAATATGCCTCACGAGAGTTTTAACAAAGAGCCTCTTGCAGCGAGGATGATTGGGGATAAGGAATGGATCGTAGAAGCTTTATTCGCCTAGTGGGTGGGGGTGTCGTGGTCGCCGCTACAGGGCCGATTAATGGCTGTTCGCTTAGCAGTGACTACCCAGACGAGGTTATCGAGCCGTGGCGCAGCCCTGATAGGGAGACTGACACCCGGCGCTTTATGCTCGCGCATGCACTGCTGGCGCCCAACCCACATAACCGACAGCCTTGGATCGCGGACCTGCGCGAATCAAACCGAATACACCTTTTCTGTGACGGAGAGCGACTGCTGCCCGAGACTGACCCCTTTGGCCGTCAGATTCTTATTGGCTGTGGCGCATTTATTGAGCTTGCAGTTATCGCCGCTGCCCAGCGGGGCGTGGCAGCGGGGGTCGAACTCTTTCCGGACGGCACACCGGCTGATCAGCAGTTGCCTATGGGAAGCCGCGTGGCCACACTGGTGGTTGGCGAGACTGGTACTGCTCCGTCGGATTCGCTGTTTGCCCAGATTGTGCGAAGGCACACGCGCAAGTCTGCTTATGCCATGGATCGTCCACTGCCAGAGGAAGTCGTGCGCAGTTGGGTTGAGAGCGCCAGTGGCTTTGGCCTTCGTAGCGGCGTGGTTTCCGGTCCAGCTGCCATGGACACAATACGTCGCATTACACGAGAAGCGTATGAGATTGAGGCCACCACGGCGCGCACGTGGCTTGAGTCAGCGCGCCTAATGCGCATCGGGCCAAGCGCGATTGCCGCGAACCCCGACGGCATTAGTCTAAATAGCCTGATGGTACGCGCGCTACATGCCGTTGGAGTATTTGATCCGATGGAAGTACCTGCGAAGGGTAGCAAGTCCTTGCAGCGGGTTATGGATCGCTGGATACCCTTCGAAACCGCCAGCGGTTTCTTGTGGTTGGCGAGCCCAACCAACACACGGATCATGCAGGTCAACACCGGACGCGCCTACGTGCGCGCACACTTGTTGGCCACAGAAGCAGGCGTTGATATGCACCCGCTCTCCCAGGCGCTCCAGGAGTTCCCTGAGATGCGCGGACCGCGTGAGGCGATTCACCAATCCCTTGGCCTCGGTGTTGCGGGAGAGACGCTACAGATGCTCTCCCGCGTTGGCTTTGCTACGGAGGCCCGCGGGCCGAGCCCCCGGCGCAGCGTAGAGTCTATTTTGCGCACGTGAACTTGCTGAGCGTAGTTCATTGAACTAGCATCAGCTAGTCGGGCGTATCGAGAACCGAGTTTTCGTCCTGGTGTGCACGCCAAGAAGAGACGCGATTCGAATTATTTCGGCGCGTAAAGCAAATTCACGTGAGGTCGCCCACTATGAAGATCGCTAGAAAGGTATTCAATGTCGATAACCCCAGGGCTAAGCCCGTCGGTCGTATTGATCGTCGAAGGGTGGATGCGACGACTGACGAAGATATAGCTGCTCATATGGAGATTGATAATGCCAGCGCCCTATTGGACGAGGCAAAGTTTGCGCGGAGGGTTCGTAGGCGGCTCGGATTCAGTCAGGCAGTGTTTGCTGATCGCATTGGCGTGTCCATAGATACCATTAGAAATTGGGAGCAGGGCAAGCGATCTCCGACAGGCGCAGCAACGGCGCTCTTAAAGGTTTTGGACAAGGCGCCGGAGGTAGCGCTTATGGCATTGCGTTGACGAGTTTGGCGACAAGCGTCTATTAGAACATTCGCCGTAACCCGACCTGTACCGATACCGGGTTGTAGGTCGGCTTAGATAGTCGCCCGGTCACGCCTTCCTCGGCTGGCAGCTCAATGCTACCGAGCCGAAGTACGCGCAGATCTGCAGTCAGTCTCCAGTCCTTTGTCATCGAAATTTCGGTGCCTGCAATTAGTTGAACGCCCAGCGTTCCCTGCTTAGACCAAGCGCGCTCTGCGCCCGTAGAGTTCAGGTCGAAGTCAATTTCCTGTACCCAGCCTACCCCAGCCCCGACATAAGGGGTCCATCCGCCCGAGGTACTTGTAAAGCGGCGTAGGCCGTTGATGAAAATGATGTTCGATGCAAAGTCGCCATCTGTCACGAGTGTTGCGCTTCCCTTGCGTAGCGATTTGAGATTATGGCGGCGATAGTTCCATTCGACCTCCGCGGCCCAGCCATTGCCATAACGAAATCCAATATCGCCCCCAAATCCGAACCCACTCTCAAAGTTTGCCCTCAGGCCAGGCCCAAAGCCAGCGCTGCCATTCTCGTCGAAGCTGGTGGATCCAAGTCTGCTCGCCTGTGCGTAAAGGGTTGCGTAATACCCTTTGGGTTCAGTCGCTGCCATTGATGGTACCGAGGCTACTGCAATCCAGCCTAACAGCGTGGTCCAAAGACCCGATCTGATCACCTTCATAGTTTGGTCTCCTGTTGATGAAGAAAAGAAGCGTAAGGATGGGCCATGCAAGTTACTTGGCACTTGCATGATCTACGGTGAATCCTTACAAGAACCTTTCTGCCGGAAGACCTAGCGGATCTTGATGGTACTGGGCCTACCAGCAGACGCTAAACGATGCTCCCCCGCTGGGTGCCTCGTCGCACCTTATCGACCAGCCATGGGCGATAGCAATTTCCTTAGCGATTGCCAGGCCAAGCCCAGACCCTGATCTTGTTTGCCCCGGAGCGCGCCAGAAGCGCTCGAAGACTTGCGTGCGGTACTCTAACGGTATGCCCGTGCCGTGGTCTTCTACGGTGATTCCTGTGTTCCGGACTTCAAGTTTGACAGCAGTGCCAGTCGGTGAGAATTCAATTGCGTTCTCTAGAAGGTTCTTAAGCAGTACGAACAGCGCGCCCGTGTCGGCTTGGATTGGTGTAATGATTGCGGGCTCCACAAGATGAAGCGTGACGTCTCTGCGATCAGCTTTAAATGTGAGGTGATCCAGAACCCCCCGTGCCAGCGCGACGGGGTCTACGCTAGCGAGCCGCATAGACTCTGCATCTGCCGCCTGGGCGAGTTGCAGCAGCTGCTGTACTTGGCGTGCCATGGCGTCTAGATCGCGCATGAGTTGCGAACGGTCCTCTTCACTTGATACGCCTGCCTCGATACGTGCGCGGGCAAGTGAAAGCGGTGTTTTCAACTCATGGGCTGCATTAGCGATGAAACGCTCTTGTGCATGGAAGGACTGTTCAAGACGTTGCAATACGCCGTTGAATGCATCCACCAACGGCCGGATCTCGGAGGGGATGTTTTCCACGGGCAGGCGTATTGCGAGATTGCGGCCACCAACCCTGAGTGCGGCTTGTTCAGCGATACGGATAGGTCTCAGTACGGAGCGTACAGCCAGCGCACCGGCAACCGCGAAGACGATGGCAGATAGGGCGCCGAGCAGAGCAATTGTTTCAACAATTGCGGGCGTAATGGCCTCACGCGCTAGGACTTCAAAGCGGTCACTACGTGCGAGTTGCAGAACGTAGGACTGGCCATGTACCGAGCGTTGCCAGGCTCCGACAAAGAATTCTCGCCCGTCGATGCGAACAGTGCCGAAAAAGCCTGGCTGCTCCGTGATGCTGCGTTCGGGCAGTAGCGATCGACGGTCTTGCTCACTACTGACGATTACTTCACCAGCGCCATCTAGGACACGGAACTTAAGATTGGCGTAGAAGTCGTCGAACCCGATAGCATCGCCAGGGGGAAGGTTTACACCGATAACCCGCTGATGGGCGTCGAATACGAAGCCATCAAAAATATCCTGTGTCTGCCCCTCCATGCTCAATTGTGTAACGAGGTGCCCGAAGCGCTCAGCAAGGAGAACTTGTATACCCACTACGAGTAATGCCATTGAGGCAAAGGCCACGGAAAATCCCAGTGCAAGCCTCAGCGTGAGGCTCAGCGTCCGACGGGGTGTCATGGTGCTTTCTGGATCCCGCCTGTTCACTTTGCCCTCAAGCCGAAGACGGGGGTTTCTGCAGCGCGTATCCAATCCCCTTGGTATTGATCATGCGTACCGGACTTCCAATTACTTCGAGTTTCCGGCGCAGCCGGTGCAGTGCGACATCCAGAGCGTTTGGCGTCACAGGTTCCATGAGACCCCAGGCAGCGGCCTCAAGTGCTCCCCGCCTTACAAGCTGACCCTCCGCGCGTATTAGAGCGATCATTAGTTGCAGCTCACTGGAGGCGAGATTGACGCTTGATTGCCCGTGACTTAAACGTTGCCCTACCGGGTCAACAACCAGTCCGGCCCACTGCGGCTTATTGGTGACCCATGCGGTCTGCCGGCGTAGTATTGCTCGTACCCGAGCAATGAGCTCTTCACGCTCGAAAGGTTTGGGCAAATAATCGTCTGCGCCTGCTTCTAAGCCATCAACACGGTCGTGGAGCGCGTCGCGCGCTGTGAGTACCAGACAAGGCAACAGGATCTTGCGCGCGCGCATCTGCCGTAGCCATGGTAGTGCATCGCCATCAGGTAGTCCGCGGTCAAGAACGAGCGCGGCGTAGGGCACCTGAGCGAGGCAGGCCTCGGCCTCGCTGATCCGAGCAGCAGCATCGGTGGTTATACCCACGCTATGGAGGTGTCGCATGATCAACTCGCGCATCTCGGTATGGTCTTCAACGAGAAGAATTCGATTCATAGCCCTTGAGGGAGGATGACAACGAGGACTGGTTTATCCGTTCTGGTCGACCCACCGCGAAATAATACGATGCAGTTGCTCCACGCCATCGGTGAGTGCTGCGGGCCCTGGCTGAAGAATATCCGCTGATTTTATTTCGTAGAGATCTCCGGTCTGTACCGCTGCAACCGCCTCCCAGCCGGGTCTGCCTGCCACCTTCTCTGGCCTGAATTTCTTTCCGCACCAGGAGCCCAGAATGATGTCGGGGGCACGCTCAATCACCTGGTTTCCGTTGGCAATGATGCGGTTTTTGCCAAGAGATTCTCGGGCAAGTTCGGGAAAGATGTCGATGCCGCCCGCTATGTCAATGAGTTCAGAAACCCACTGAATGGCGCTGATCTGAGGCGCGTCCCACTCCTCGAAGTAGACGCGTGGTAGACGCTTTCCGGCCGCCTGCCAGGCGAGGCGCTTGCGTTGCATAGCCGCCAGCGCCCGTTGTCGGTCCTCGATCCAACGTAGGGCTTCAGCAGTACAGCCAAGCATGGCACCGACCTGGTAGAGCATTCCGAAGATCTCCGCCACGCTGCGCTGGTTGAAGATCGTAACCTGAACACCGGCCCGAATAAGCTGGGCGGCGATATCGGCCTGTAGGTCCGAGAATCCAAAGACACAGTCAGGCTGCAGCGCAAGAATCTTGTCGATCTTGGCGTTGAGAAAGGCACTTACCTTGGGCTTTTCTTCTCTCGCTCGCCGAGGTCGTACCGTATAGCCGCTGATTCCGACAATACGATGTTCCTGCCCGAGCAGGTAGATCCACTCGGTGGTCTCTTCTGTCAGGCAGACGATCCGTTGGGGGCCGAGGGTCATCGGATTGCCAGGCATCTACCAGGCGGCACCCGGACCCGCGAGCGTGTGAATGACCGCTGAGACGGATTGACCGATCACGTTGCCCAGAGCGCGCTCGGCGAGCACAGTCTGATTGACAAAAGAGACAACTCCGGATGTCAGTGCGTCCTCGGCCTGCCCGATGCACGCCGACTCATGGCTGTAGCAGAAGGCCAAAACGCCATAAGGCTCAAGTCGCGAGAGGGCCGCTATTCCGGCCTGATGCTTTCCTACGCCTGCATCGTTAAAGAAGACAGCCCAAGGCTTATTTGGTTCTGCCTCAACATATCGGGAAGAAGAGACGCCTCCATGGGACCCTGAAACGACAATTCCTCCAGACATGTCGGGGGTAATCTGCGTAATCGAGTCGATGAGAAAGAGCCTTCGTGCCTTAGTCAATTCCATCGCGCGCTCGCAGCAGAAAAATCTGTTGTTGTCAGGAATAGACGCATGACAGAGATGGTACTAAAGCCAACGTTTAATAGCATGCAATCAGATCGACGCCCGGTATAGTGCCGCTATGCAGATGACTTCTCTTCCTCTTGATTTCCGTGCGCTCGTTTTGGGTAGCTCTGGCACGATTGGTGGTGCCTTGGTTCAGGCGCTCTCAACCATGTCGGGCTGTGCGGGGGTAGTGGGTCTGAATCGGCGGCAGACGCCTGCGCTCGTTCTAGAAGACGAGTCGTCGATATCCGCCTGTGCAGCCTGGGCGGCCTCCAGAGGGCCCTTTCACCTTATTGTGGATGCGACAGGGGCGCTCACCATCGATGGCCAAGGCCCAGAAAAGCGGCTCTCTCAGGTCACACCCACGGCATTACGCCGTTCCTTTGAAGTCAACACAATCGGACGTGCGATGGTTTTGAAGCATTTTCTACCACTGCTCGCACCGAAAGAGGAGCGGTCTATTTTTGCAGTCCTGTCTGCGCGCGTAGGCAGCATTGAAGACAATCGTCTTGGGGGCTGGTACGGCTATCGTGCCTCGAAGGCGGCCGGCAATATGCTGCTGCAGACTGCTGCTATTGAGTCGCACCGCACGCGTCCCTTGGCGGTGTTTGCCGCCTTGCAGCCCGGTACCGTGGTGTCTCCCCTGTCGGCCCCGTTTCAATCGGGGCATCCCACGCTTACGGCAGATGCGTCGGTGGCAGGCCTACTTACCGCGCTGGATGGTCTTCAGGCGCGGGCACAGGCATGGTTTGTGGACTACCAGGGAAATCCCATTCCATGGTGAATGTTTTTATTTTCGCCCTGTTCGGTGTCTCTTCGGCGTTCGCCCAGAGCCTGCCGGGTGAGGCCAATGACCTGCGGGCACAGTCGCTCGATGAGGTCGAGGTGCGTGCGCAGCGACTCAACGACCTTGAGCAGCGCCGCTACACAAATTCTGTGAAGACGGTTGTGGGACGCGAAGAGATCCAGAAGTATGGAGATACGAGTCTGGAAGACATTCTCCGGCGTCAGCCTGGGGTGAGTGTTCCCGCGGGTGGGGGCAGTCCGCGCCTGCGGGGCATGCAAGAGGCTTACTCGCAGATACTCATTGATGGCCAGCCGGCAGTGCGTGGCTTTGCGGTGGATTCGATTGCGCCTGATCAGGTTGAGCGCATAGAGATTCTTCGCGCGGCTACCGCCGAAACCGGCGCCCAGGCGGTTGCTGGCAGTGTGAACATTATTACCCGCGAGGGGCTTGCCCGGGGGCGTCGCGACCTGGGCGCAGGACTGTCATTGGGTGAGGGCGATCTTCAGGGTTTTCGGCT
>JBEDFV010000068.1:0-2815 GCA_041175005.1 Pseudomonadota bacterium | reverse complement strand
CACAAGGCAAGGTGACGGCCCGGGACACTTATCGCGCCATTCTTCATGGCACGCCTTACAAAGTCAGAGCGCTGGTCGCCTTTGGCACCAATCACTTGGTAACCCAAGCCGACACAAAAATTGCAGAAGAAGCCATGGCGGCCTTGGATTTTCATGTGCATTGCGATCTGTTTGAAACCCCTTCTGCCCGCTACGCGGATATCCTTCTGCCAGTCTGCTCGCCTTGGGAGCGCGAGGGTCTGCGGGTAGGTTTTGAGATCAACGAGCGGGCTGCTGCATGGGTGCAATGGCGCGCCCCACTCGTGACGCCCCAATACGAGTCACGATCGGACCTAGAGATCGTCTTTCAGCTGGCCCAAAGACTCGGCCTGGGCCCGCATTTCTTTGATGGCGATATCGACAAAGCTTGGAATCACTGGTTGGCGCCCAGTGGTATTGAACTGTCGCATCTGCGCTCGGAGAAAAGAGGCCTGGAAGCTCCCGTCTTCAATTCAGAACGCCGTTACGCACTAGCCAGTCAAGATGGTCGACGGCCTGGATTCTCGACACCGACTGCAAGAGTGGAAATTTATTCGGAGACGCTGCTTCTTCATGGTCAGGCTGCCATCCCAGGTCATAGGCAAGAGCCCGTCAAAGGCCCCCCATTTCCGTATTACTTGACCACGGCCAAGTCTGGCTACTATTGCCATAGCCAGCATAGGGCACTGAGTTCGTTACGTCGGCGGGCACTCTACCCAACTGCCGAGATCAGCCCATTAACGGCCCAAGCACACCATATCGTAGAAGGCGATTGGATCAGTGTCTTCAACGATAGAGGCAAAGCCAGATTCAAGGCCAAGATAACTCAAGGCCTTGCTGATGACGTTATCGTTGCCGAATTCGGTTGGTGGCAGTCGTGCGAGGCAATGGGGCAGCAGGAACTTCCGATCCACGGTGAGGGCTCCAGCAATATAAATGTTCTGGTGTCATCCGATGACTGCGATCCAATCAGTGGCTCGGTACCCCACCGAGCCCTTCGATGCGGTCTGATGCGAGAAGCCGAGGGTCCTAATGATCCAGAACGGTTCACGTGGAAAGACTGGGCTGCCTTTCGGCTTGTACATAAGGAATCGCTTACCAAAGATATCGTTTGCCTGGCTTTTGAGGCTCACGACGGATCTCTGCTGCCAGACTTCGAGCCGGGACAGCATGTACAAGTTCGTGTGAAGACAGCGAGTGGGCAGGTATTGAGCCGGGCTTATTCACTGATTGGGCCAGGACACGAGATTGGCCGGCGACGTTACAGCATCGCAGTCAAGAAGCAGATAACCCATGGTGAATCTGCCGCTTCGTCAGGAAAGGTGTCTGGGTATCTACACGAAGATTTCGAACTTGGGAGCCACATTGAATTGACCCCACCAGGCGGTCGCTTCATCATCCCCACAAGCTCAGTCAGGCCAGTTGTGATGATCGCTGCTGGCATTGGCATCACCCCGTTCATGTCCGCACTCAATTCAATGGATTTGAGCCGTCAAGATACGAATTTTTGGCTCTATCAAAGTTACAAAACTCCAGCCGACAACCCGTTCCGAATGCAGATCAGTGGCATGCTGAAATCTCGGAGCAATTTAAGGGTGACCACATACTACACGCAACCCGCAGATCGGACCTCGGACCTTGACGACGGTAGGGAGCATGTTGTTTGGGGACAGAGGTTCATCGTCAGTTGCTTGCCCGAGCGGCTTTTAAGTCAACGACCCATTTTCTATATCTGCGGTCCGACCGTCATGATTCAAAACATCACCTTGGGCTTGCAATCGCGTGGCGTTCATGGCTTTGACATATTCAGTGAAGTATTTGCTACGAAAGGCCCGCAGGGCCCTGTGCCCACAGCGTCGGCAAAGATCATTCTGGAACAATCCGCTGTAACTCTAAACTGGCGTCCCGAATCAGGAACGATCTTGGAATTGGTAGAGGCAAATGGTGTGAGGATAAGAAGCGGTTGCCGCGTGGGGCAATGCGAAAACTGCTCCGTCGGCATCGTGAGTGGGAAGGTAGCCTATGTAGGTGAGGCAAGGCCACAAGACGGTTCCGAATGTTTGACCTGCCAAGCGGTTCCAGATGGAGATGTGGTTCTAAGCCTCTGAGCATCGGGTAGGAAGGCCGGCATCACCCAGACGCTTGATCGACGTCCAATGTTGATCCTGGTGGGCGGTACATGGATCGAACATGCGACCCCTGCAGTGTGAGCGCACCGAGCGGTTGCCGGCTTACAAGCTCTGCCAGAAGGCAGACAAGTGTTGCGCCAAGCACGAACCGACCGCACTAGGATTCACCCCACCCGCCGTCGCCGTATTCAAGTTCCGCAGGGTTTACGGTTGATTCCGGCCAGAAGCCGGTCGTGCCGATGGGCAGGAACCAAGAAGTGGCTCCGCTTGTCTGAACAGTTTTACCCCAAGAGATAAAGAGACAACGGGCGGGTTGAACAGGTGCAGAGTTGTCCACGGCGGCGGACGGCGCTTGCGACGTACCGGCCGACGCGGTGGGCAACTCGGGGAGCACCAGGGATTTTCATTTTATGCAGCAGCCTGCATCGACGGCAGCATTGCCCAGTAGGCTTGGTCGGGGGTCTGATCGCCCAGGCTCGAATGCGGCCGCCCGGTGTTGTACCAGTCGATGAACTGGGCCACATCGGCACGGGCGGCGCTCACCCCGTCATAGGCGCGCAGGTATACCCGCTCGTACTTGATCGTGCGCCACAGCCTCTCGACGAACACGTTGTCGCGCCAGGCGCCCTTGCCGTCCATGGACAGGCGCACGCCGCGAGACAGCACGG